>JANWZY010000077.1 GCA_025061935.1 Verrucomicrobiia bacterium | reverse complement strand
TATAGCTGCCATCCGGGTTCGGTGCGGACACATTGATCTTACGTGTCTCGGTCAAGTCCAACCGGCCAGATGGATGCACGTACTCGAGCTCGAGCGTGATGCGCGCGCTGCCGTCCGGCGTGGTCTCGATTACAGGCGCTGCCCAGCGTGTGACCCCTTCGGCGCGGCCTGTCTTACGGTCTTCTTCCCAATAATTGGCCTTGTTGATGTACTTCCATGAAAACCACAGGCCGTAGTGCCACGGGTGATCCTCTGGCTTGAAATTCGTTAGCGCCGGTCCGCTGCCGACGCTTAGAGGATGGAAAAACGGCTTGCCGCGATTCGTGTCGAAGGAAAACCGCCAAACCACGTTTGTGCCGTGCAACCAGGAAATTGCGCCGTTTGCACGCTCCCAAGTCGCATGCGTATTGGAAATGAGGCATGAAGCGAAAATCAGGCTGGTCAAACCGACTTTACACCGCGCAAGGGCTGGTGGCATTTTCATGCCGAGTATGTTGCGGAACGAAACTAACTCGGTCAAGCCGAGCCTGCGCAACAGCCGCCAATCTAACGCAATGAGCCGACGCGAGTTTTGCCAAACCGCGGTGGTCGCATCTGCAGCTTTTGCGCTGCCAATGATTTTGCCGAGACGCCTCTTCGGCGCAGACGCGCCAAGCAACCGTATCCGAATAGGCCAGATCGGTTGCGGCAGAATAGCACAAGGACACGACATGCCAGGTGTGCTCGGCTCCGGACTTGCTGATATTGTTGCGGTATGTGACGTGGATTCCAAACGCGCCATGGACGCGCGGCGACTCGTCGAAGAGCACTACCTCAAGAAAGGCGCGGCGCCGCCAGACGTGGTGATTTACCGCGACTACCGCGAGTTGCTCGAGCGCAAGGACATAGATGCGGTGGTCGTCAGCACCCCCGACCATTGGCATGCCGAGCAAGCAGCCGCAGCCGCACTGGCCGGCAAGGACATCTATCTCCAAAAACCGATGGCCCTCACAGTGGCGGAAAGCAGGCTTCTACTGGACGTGATTACGCGGACCAAGCGTATTGTCCAAATTGGCAGTCAACAGCGCTCGATGGACCAATTCCGGCGCGCATGCGAGCTTGTCCGCGCCGGGCGCGTCGGCCAGCTCAAACGTATCGAGATCGGCCTGCCAGTTGATCCCACCAAGCCAGACGATCCGGAGCAGCCTGTGCCCCCGAATCTGGATTACGACCGTTGGCTCGGGTGCACCCCCAAGGTTTATTACACCGAGCAACGTGTGCATCCGCAAAAAGATTACAGCCGGCCTGGCTGGCTGCGTTGTGAAAACTATTGCCTCGGGATGATCACCGGCTGGGGCACGCATCATCTGGACACTGCACATTGGGCGCTGGGCATCGAGTCGGGCGGGCCGCTCAAGGTTGAAGGCCGCGCCGAGTTCCCACCGCCTGAGCATACTATCTGGAACGTGCATGGGCCGTATGATGTCGAGCTGGTGTATCCGGGCGGCGTACGAATGCTCGTGTCTAATAAGTTTCCCAACGGGGTAAAATTCATTGGCGATGAAGGCTGGATTTTTGTCGCGCGCGAGGGGCAGACGACATCGAGCGACCCGGCATCGCCATCGACAAGCTTGAAGCCTTTAGACGCGAGCGATCCGAAACTGCTCGATCCGCGAGGTCTCACCGTCGAGCTATATCGCAGCAACGACCACCACAAAAACTGGCTCGAATGCGTACGCACGCGGAAGACGCCTGTCGCCCCAGCCACGGCCGGGCACGCTGCACTTTGCGCCTGTTTCATTAGCTGGGTGGCAATGAAGCTCGGGCGCCCACTGGCGTGGGACGCCAAAGCCGAGCGGTTCGTAGATGACAACAATGCGAATGCGATGCTGTCCCGGCCTGAGCGTGCGCCGTATGGTGTTCACAGGTTAATGGAAGCGCGCGGATAAACGGGAAAGCTTGGGGCTCGGATTCGTGTACAAGCTTCTATGAGCTTAATCTGGCTGGTTAAAAACACAGCCCAGATGTGTCCGCCGCTTCATGGCATTGGCTATAGACTCCGCTGGGGCGGTTTGTGGCATATTCCGGTGAGGCGCGCGACGCATAAACACTATCCCTAAATGCCGTGAATCTTAACAGGGGAACGGGTGGCGTAGTGCGTGCACCGAGCCAATTTAGACCACCTGTAGCCGGATTGGCCCAAGCTTCTACGAACCATGCTGCTCGAGATAGGGCTGTTTGGCTTCGGGCACCAGTGACTTAAAGGCACAAACTAATCGGTCTTAATTACGCTGCGTTTTTGGGCCTTGCAGCTTCATGATATTTTCAGCAACAACTCGATCGCCCTCCGGGGGCGGGCAGGACAGATGCCTACCCCAGAGACAAGCATTTACGCCGCCCCGGGCGTGTGTATAGCCAACGGTTTGATAAGTCGGTGCGGAACTTTCACCCAGCTCTAGCGTGGCGTTAATGAAATGCTGCTACTCGATACGAGTTTCAATAGTTTGAAAGCCGGAACGGCAAAGTTCTAATGGAATCATGCCCATGGTTTGCCGTCTTTGCGTGTGCCGCAAAGGTTGACGCGGATACCGAGCGCGTCGGCCATCGCGGCCTTGGCAATCAAGCACTGATCCGCAGCCTTGGCATCTGTGGCGTACACGGCCTGGATATGATTCGACTTGTGCTTGGCCATCATTTGGTCTCGGCTCACGCCGTAGGTCACAGCGTGCATTATCGGCCATTGCCAGGTTGTGGACTGCCAACGGCGCTCGGTCTCTTCGCGCGGTAGTTCGACGACGCACCCACGACCGATGTCCATGTTCAGCCCGCGCTTGTCCACATAGATGCGTGACCAGACGATTTCGCCAGGCTTGGAGATCCCGCGCAACGTCGAGCCGCCTTTCGGGAAATACATCGGCGGTTGACGGAACCCCTCGGCGCCAGCCCAGCCGCCAATAAAATGCGATGGCGGCGCGCCGCCGCTGATCTCGAAGACCCAAACGTACTCTTTGGTCGTGCCGCTCCTGTCCCAGTCGCCCCAGCGCAGGTCATGCAGCGTGTTTTCGACCGGTTGGCCGAGCGCTTTGTGGATGCGATAAGTCATTAGGCCGTCCAGCCCGGCGCATTCGTCAACTTCGTTGAAGTGGGGCAGGGGTTGGCCGGGGTAAAGCTCGCGCTTACCATCGCGGGATTTGACCGGCGGGCGCACAGAATCGTTCAGGGTGCCTTCGACCAGGTCACTTGCGGGCAACAAATCTTTGAGGCCCTGTTGGTACTGGATGCCGATGCAATCGCAACCGAAGTCGTCGGCTATCCGCATCGCAGCAATGTACATCTTGCACTGCCAAAGGATTTGTTCGTCCGTTAGGTCGGTCGCGTCGTTCGGCCCGGTGTGGAACTTCATGCCGCGTTCTTCCATCCATTGCCGCACGGCGCGCGCCTCGGCGTCACTGACTTGTGTGGTCTCGTAGTAGAGTGCGGACTGGCTGAGGCGTTCTTTGAACACGCCGGCCGAGTTCAACAACGCGTCGGGAATGATCGCGTTGAACATGCCCATGCAGCCCTCGTCGAACACGCCCATGATTGCTTTTTCGGTGCGAAGCTGCGCTGCCAATGCCCGGCCCAGCTTGACTGCTGGCCCGGTGAACTTGGCTTCAGCGAACGGGATAACGTGATCAGTCTTGTGCGTACATTTGCCGGTCTTGAGCCATTGCCGGAGCTTCGACCGGAAATAGTCGTCTTTGAAGTCCTCGCTCCAAAGTGTCGAGTACTCGACCCCGGCCTTCGTGAGCGACCCGTTAAGATTGAGCATGCCGACTAAGCCCGGCCATTGCCCGGACCAATTCGCCACCGTGAGGATCGGGCCGCGGTGCGTTGTCAGTCCGGCCAGAACGTGATGCGAGTATTGCCACACCGCCTCGGCTACGATCAGTGGCGCGTCCGGGTCAATGTTTTTGAAAACTTCAATGCCTTCACGTTGCGAGGCGATGAACCCGTGCTTTTGGTCAGGCTTGTACGGATGTGCGCGCACGACGCGCCAGCCCTCAGCCTCGATAGCGGCCTTGAGCGCCTGTTCCATTTGTTCCTGGGCGGGCCAGCAGACCTGGTTGGCCGAAAGCCGTAAATCGCCGCTGGCGATTAACTGGACATGACGTGGTTTAAGCTTCGGAAAACGGGGTTTGTATTCAGTTTTTTTCACACTCATAAGCGTGGACGTTGTTGTTAATTGTTGCGTCGCTTGCGTTCACGGGCTTAGGTGCAGTCGCGCACCCGGCATCCGTGTGGGGCGCGCGGCATACATGCGCATATTTGTGTTTGCGCGCACACGGACTTATCCAACTTCAAACCTTGGCCAGAGTCAAGTGGCCGTACGCTGATTGACCGCTTGCGTGATCATGACAGCGAGCGCCCGGACCCAGCTCACGTGATCGTTCAGGCACGGTATCAGAACGAACTCGCGGCCACCAGCAGCCATAAACTCGGCGCGTGCGCGCATGCCGATTTCTTCGAGTGTTTCGACGCAGTCTGCGACGAACGATGGGCAGATCACAGCGACCTTTTTTGCGCCTGCCATGGCAAGCCTGCGAAGCTCGGCCATAGTGCCTGGGCCGAGCCACCGGCCCGGGCCGAACTGCGACTGGAACGCAATCGAGCATTTTGATGGTGGTAGACCGAGTTTTTCGACAACTGCTTCCATTGTTTTGAGGCACTGGTGTTTGTAACAGGTCGCATGAGCCGGACTCGGCGCATGGCAACAGTCCGGCTTGACCAAACAATGCGCGCGCGTCGGGTCGGCCTTACGCAAGTGTCGCTCCGGTAAGCTATGGAAGCTGAACAGCAAATGGTCGAAATCCTTGGGCAGATGCGTTTTTGTAACGGTTGCCAGTGCAGTGATGTATTCGTGCGCGGCGTAAAACGGGGGGTGTACGATCAGTTCAGTCCCCGGCGCAATGCTGGCAAGGTGCAGTTTGACTCCGGCGACTGCGGCTTCGTAGGTGGAAAGTGCGTATTGTGGGAACATCGGCACCAATAGCAGCCTCCGCACGCCGTGAGCGGAAAAAGTGTGCAGTGCGTCCGGAATGGACGGCTCGCCGTACCGCATAGCAATTGCGACTGGCCGGCCGAGTTCGTGTTGCAAGGCCGCTGCCAGCTTGAGGCCGGTGGCGACCAGCGGTGAGCCTTCATCAGTCCAGATCTTGCGATACGCCGCCGCGGCTTTCGCTGTCCGGAGCGGTAAGATCAAAAAGCGGACGAGGCAGAAACGAACCAGCCGAGACATGTCCAAAACGTGCGGGTCCATTAACAACTCGCGCAAAAACCGCCTAACATCGTCCGGTGCGGGCGAGCGCGGTGAGCCGAGGTTAACTAGCAATACTCCGGTTTGTGACATGATCGAGTTAGGCAGGCACAATGCGGGATTGAGCGGGAAGTTCCTGTTGGTTGGCGCTTAAATACTTTTCGACGCGCTCGGCGGTGCGGCATCCGGACATAATCGAATCGCCCACAGATATGCCATCGCGGTAGTGTCCGGCAAAGAACAAGCCTGGGGCGGAGGTTTCGATCTCAGTTAGTTTGGCGCGGAAAACGCCGTAACCAAGCTCGTATTGGGGGATGGCTTTCGGGTAAACCATGCATTGCTGGAATGTCGGCCTGCCTTTGACGCCCAAAACACGAGCCAGGTCGTGGAGTGTGATCTCGACCAGTTCGTGCTCGGGCCTGAGCGCAAGCTCGGGCGCGCGCGCGCCACCCAGGTACGTAGTTAGGGTGACATGCCCTGCCGGCGCGCGATTCGGATAGAGCGATGACGAGAAAAGCGTGCCTAAAATTTTTAGCCCTTCGATTCGCGGCACGAGCACACCGTAACCGTCCAACGGATGCTCGACGTCTTCACGTCTGAACCCAAGGACCACGCTCGCCACAGGCGGATAGTTGATCTTGGCGAACTGGCTCAGGTCGATCCGTTCAGGCGCGCGTAATTCCAGCTCAGCCAGCGCATATGCGGTGCCTGCAAATACAATGGCCGAATGTTCTGCACGGACCCGCGTTCCGTTCCGGATGAACTCGACGTGCCATGTATCGCCTTGCCTCGCAATGGCTTTGACAGCCGAGTGCAGTTGGACTGCATCGCCTAGCTTGGCAGCCAGTGTTTCAGTAAGCACGCTTAACCCGAAATCAAACGAAACTTTGGGCGCGAGCATTTTTGGGATTTCGTCCCGTTGTTTGCGCTCCTTGGCGCCTAAGATTTGGCCCTTGATAAGCGACCCGTACCGTTGCTCGAGCGCGTGCAATCTTGGGAACGCCTGCGGCACCGAGAGCTTATACGGGTCGCCGGCGTAGATGCCGGAGACTAGCGGGTCAATTGCGCGTTCGAGGAACTCGCGCCCGAGCCGGCGCAGCACGAACTCAGCCACACTTTCCTCGTGTTCGTCGCGCCGTGGCGGGATAAACGGCTCGATCAGGAGCCTGAGCTTCGTTTTCAGGCTGAACAGTGGTGACAAGAAAAACTTTACCGGTGTGTCCGGGACCGCTACCGGCCTGCCATTGCAGACGATGTACCTGTTTTTGGCGGCTTCGCTCGAGTAAAGCTTCCGGCCATCTAGCCCGGCGTCTGTGAACAGGCCCGCGATCTTGCGCGTGGTTTCGAGAATTGTAGTTGGGCCGAAATCGGCCAGGTACCCGTCCTGGTAAACGGATCTGATCGCGCCGCCGACGCGGCCGCTCGCCTCGTACACGGTTACGGGAACCCCTCGCTTTTGCAAACAGAAAGCGGTTGTCAATCCCGTTATGCCCGCGCCGATTATGCCGACAGACTTCATCGGTTCTTTGCCTGCAATGGTAGGCCGAACGTGCAGTTTGTCCAGACCTGCTAATGCCGCCCGTGCAGCAATGCACAACCAAGGTTGTGGTGATTCCTGTATCCCCCAGCATCCAAAATTTTTGTCCCACCTGGGACAAAAATTCTGACATGAGGGGGACCAAGGAGAGCCGCCTTCGAGGAGATTGCTCGGGTTGGCGCGATAATGCGCAAGTTGTGCAGAGGTCGGGCTGCGCAGTGACAATCAGACTGTCCGCGAGTGGCGGCGTTGATCAATGGGCGGCAGTGTGTTGTCGAAGCACATAGCGATGTTGCGCACGAACAGTCGCCCCGTATTCGTGACTTCGAGTCCGGCCGCGCTGGTGCGGATTAATCCATCAGCTTCGAGTCCGGCCAGCGCCTCCAGCTCGCGGTGAAAGTACTCGGCGAAGCTAATCCCAAATTTGGCCGAGATAGCGTTGTAATCGAGCGCAAGGTCGCACATGATGCGCATAATGACTTCGCGCCGGATGGTCTCGTCGCGGCCCATGATGTAGCCTTTTGCCACCGGCACGTTGCCGGCGTCAATTGCGGCGTAATAGCCAGCGAGCTCCTTATGGTTTTGCCAATAGGCCTCTGGAATTTGCGATATGCTCGACATGCCGAATGCGTAGATGTCCGCGCCGGCGCGTGTGCTGTATCCCTGGAAATTGCGTTGGAGCTTTTTTTCTTTTTGGGCAACAGCAAGCTCGTCGTCTGGACGTGCGAAATGGTCCATGCCGATGTAAACGTACCGGTCGTCTGCGGTAAGTTTTTCAACAGCGAGCTTGAGTAACTGCAGCTTTAACTCGGGCGGTGGAAGAAGTTTTTTGCGTTCGAAAATTTTCTGTGCAGGCTTGAGCCACGGCACGTGCGCGTAACTAAACAGCGCGATCCGGTCCGGGCGTAGTGCGATAACGGTGTCCAGCGTTTCGTTGAACGACTCGATGGTTTGGTATGGCAAGCCGTAAATCAGATCGAAATTTACAGATTCAAACCCCAGCTCGCGTGCCCAAGCCAAAGATTGCTCCGTAACTTCGCGCGGCTGGATGCGGTGAACAGCTTTCTGCACCTGTGGATTGAAGTCTTGAACGCCGATCGAAATGCGGTTGAACCCGATTTCGCGGAACGCGGCCACGTGTTCGCGTGTCAAGTCGCGGGGGTCAACTTCGACTCCCGCCTCGATGTCATCGGCCAATGTAAAATTGTCATGGATCACCTGGCCCAGGCGCCTGATTTGGTCCGGGCGCAAGAACGAAGGCGAGCCGCCGCCCCAGTGCAACTGAACGACTTTTCGTGCCGGGTTAAGTAGCGGCTTGATAAGCTTGATTTCGCGTTCGACGTAGCCGATGTACTCGGTCGCTTTGTTGTGGTCGCGCGTGACCAGGTTTGTGCACGCGCAGAACCAGCACAGCGTTTCGCAAAACGGAATGTGGAAATAGAGCGAGAGCGGGCGCGCAGTTTCGTTGTTTGCTTTTATGAGCGGTTCCAGCTTGGTCCAACTGATTGCCTCGGTAAACTTGGTGGCTGGCGGGAACGACGTGTACCGCGGGCCTGGCACGTTGTATTTTCGGACAAGCTCGAGGTTGACTTCGATCCGGGCCATATTCGTGCGTGCCGTTGGGGACGTTACAAAGTGGTGGTGCTTGACTGTTGAACCGTTTGGACGAGTGCGGCGATGTTTTCGAGACGCGCAGTAGGTGGCACGCCGTGGCCGAGGTTAAAAATGTATCCGTTCCGGCCACGCATTATGTCGAGTAACCGTCGCGTTTCCGCAGCCACGACTTCCGGTGACGCATCACTTAGCAGGCTGGGATTCAAGTTGCCTTGAATCCCGATTGTTTCAGGCACGACCGCGCGCGCGTTTTCAAGGGGGACCTGCCAGTCTATGCTCAGGACGTTTGCGCCGGAGCAGACCAGTTCGTCCCAATTCTGGTGCGCGCCGAAGCAGAAAAGGATGATTGACGTGCTGTTGGGTGGGGCGGATTGGGTCGGGCCGGCGAGATCATCTGTACTCGTGTAGCCGGGTGCACGCTTGCGAAGGTCTGCAACGAGCTGGTTAATCCATCGGCCAGACGCATCATTGAATTCGTGTGGCGCCAGTAGCCCGGCGTGGCTGTCGAAAATTTGGACCGCGTCCACGCCGCATTCGAGTTGCATATGCAAGTACGCCGACACGGCTGCAGTCAGTTTTTCAGCCAGTGCGAAGTACGTTTTCGGGTTTTGCCGGAACAGGGTCAGTGCGCGCGCAAAATTTTCCGAACTGCCGCCCTCGATCATGTAGCAAGCGAGCGTCCACGGCGCGCCTGCGAACCCGATTAATGCGGTCTGGTCGCCAAGCTCGTGCCTAAGTAGCCGCAGCGCGGCGGCGACGTATTCGAGCCGTTCCGGGATCGCGGCCGGGTCGAGTCGTGAAATGTCCGACTCGGTCCGAATTGGTGCGTCCATGATGATCCCGCCACGGTCCCGCACTGTGTACTGCTGGCCGAGCGCTTCGGGCACGACAAGAATATCGCTGAACAGTATGGCTGCGTCGAACCCGAACCTGCGTACCGGCTGGAGCGTGACCTCGGCGGCCAGCTCGGGTGTTTTGACAAGTTCTGCGAAGCTGAATTTTTCGCGGAGCTTGCGGTATTCAGGCAGTGCGCGCCCGGCCTGACGCATCAGCCACACGGGCGGCCTGTCAACAGGCATGCAGTTGCATGCGCGTCTGAACCGCGCGCGCGGAGTCAACGGCGCATGTGCAGCTTGGTTGGTTGTTCCGGGCACAATTGGATGCTGGGTTTGAGTCGCGGTTTTTGCAATTTCGTATTTGTGGTGTATGCGCTACTGCGCGCCGAGGGCGATGCTTGGTGCGGTTTACGGCTCCACGTACACAGGCATGCCGATCCACACAAGTCTTAACAGGTACTCGGCGTTCCAATTGGCGAGCCTGAAACAACCGTGCGACTCGCTGCGTCCGATGCGTTCCGGTGCTGGTGTGCCGTGGATTCCGTAGCCGGGCTTGTCCAGCCCGATCCATGCTGTGCCGACTGGGTTATTGGGGCCGGGCGGTAAAATCAACTTTTGGCCTAATGCACGTGCCTCGGCCGAGTCAGGAAAGTTGGCAGGGTCGAACGTGTAATTTGGGTTCGGCACGATGGCCGTGACACGAAGCTCGCCCACTGGCCGTTTGCGCGCATGCCGCGCGATACTGCACGGAAAGTACGCGATTAGATTCGTGTCGTGGTCGTATGCTGCGAGCCACCTGCCTGCAAGTGAGATGCGCACAAACGCCGCTTTGGCTGGACCCGTTGGATATGACACGTTGGGCACCACGACGCTGGTGCCTGGCTGCACGCGGTCCCAGTCAATGTTGGGATTCAGTGCGCGGATCATGTTTGGATGCGAGAACGTTCTTTCCGCAACCAATTCGAGGGCGGACTCGTATTCGAGAGCGGATTGGCGGGATTTGCCCAGCAACGTTGGGCTGAGTGGTTGGAGCCGTGCCAAATCCTCGGCTGTGAGAATGTAGTTGGTCAGTGGGGGCGCATCGAGCTTTAAGACCGCCTTGGTTTGCGCATCAAGTTGGCCTGTAACCCTGAGCTTATGTTTGCTCTGGAAAGCCGCCAGCGCCGCGCTCGTTTGTGGGCCGAATATGCCGTCAATCACCCCTGGTGAGATTCCGTGCCGCACGAGCGCAACTTGCGCTTCGAAGACTGTGCGTGGCGCTCGGGGAAACTGCGCTTCTGACTCGAGCTGCCCAGTCGGAATTGTATAGGAGCCTACGCGCGTATGCGTCGCTGCCGTGGGCGTCGCGATCACGTCCACGGCGCTTGGTGCCGACGTGTACGGTTGTGGCATGACTGGTTTGATGGTGTTTTCGGCATTCGTGCCCCGGCTAGCTTTATGCATTCGGAAAACCCAAAAGGCCAGGATTACGACAACACTTATCAGGACGCAAACGCCGAGCCTGGGGCCGACCCGCGAACGGTTTGTATCCTCAGGCAACCGGTATTTCTTGCGCAGCATCATATTTTGCGCACGCTGGGCTTGGTCCCCGTAGAGTTTGGCAATTCTGAGCCCGGCCCCGCATTTGACTTTCCCGCTACGCTGGCCGCGGCTGCTGCAGGCGCGCGTGCGTGTGGCTCAATGTTAGCACCGCGTCGCCGATTAACTGTGCAGCCAAATCGAGCGGTGTAAGGTCAGTATTGATCACCATGTGATAAAGCAGCGGGTCATCTATATCGGCGTCGAAGTAAGCCTTTAGGTACCGTTTCCTGCCGAGGTCTTCCCGTTGGATAAACTCTCGCGCTTGGGCGGCGTCCATACCGGTACGTTTACGCACGCGCTCGACACGTTTTTCCAACGACGCGACCAGTCGCACATGGAAAGCATATTTGAAGCTCGAGGTGATTATATTCGCGCCGCGCCCGATAATGATCACGTTGCCAAGCGCGGCGAGCCGAAGGATCGTTTCGGTCGTTTTATGTACGAGCGTCCATGCCGAGGGGTGCAGTCCGAAAAGCTCGTCCATGATTTCCGCGATCTCAGA
>JANWZY010000076.1 GCA_025061935.1 Verrucomicrobiia bacterium | reverse complement strand
TCCTGTTATGCTTGGTAATTCGAAACCGCACTGGATGCTTGCGGCCGACTTTGTGATCTGGCGGAATCCGGAAGGCTGGGGCAGCACGGCGTCGGACGTGCCGCCCAGCGGGTTTACAAGCCTGCCGGCGCACCGTGACAGGACTGGCCGACCTGCAGGGGGGAATCAGGTCCATGTTGACAGCTCGGCGCGTTGGGTGCGGCTAAACGAGATGTATTTCTTGCACAGTTGGAATCCGAGCGCGCGCGAGCTGTATTTTGCACAGGACGACCTGGGTGAGCTTGAGTCAGTGCGCGGCGCGCTGCGGCGGCCTGCTGAACGGCGTTGACGATGGCCAACCGTGTTCTCTTGTCGGAGTTCTTTGACGCGCCGCGCGGCACCGGACCGTGCTGGCGTGATCCAATTGACCCCACGGGGGCGGCCGAGCCAGACCGGTCTGAGCTTTTACGGAGAGTTCGGGCTTACGCGCGTCGCGCACTTGTTGCAGTCTGCGCGGCGCTAATGGCTTGGAACTGCGCCACGCGCACCGCCGCCGCAATTGCTCCGTATCAAGTCGATTCTGTCACGCTGCATCTGTGGCACTTTGATGAACCGCCCGGCGCAACCAACCTTTCTAATGCTGTTCCCGGCGGTGTCGCTCTTTTGGCTGTGGGTAACGGGGCAACCACGGGCGAGGCCTCGTTACCCGGATTCGGCGCGGCGGTCAGTACGTATGATGCAGGCCCGACCGCCACACTTGCTGCTAATCCAAACGGTTACCCCGGGCGCGACGCTTATATCGGGCCGTTGCCTCTGGCTAACGGTGCAGCAGACAATGTTTTGTTGACTTGCACCGGGCCCGGTGGCGCTTTCACGTTCGAGGCGCTCGTGTTTGTGGCTTTTGTCCCGACAAATTTGGCTGTAAGCCCTGATTCCACACGGAGCATGCAAATTCTTTCGGCGGATGCGGACGATGGCGAAACGCGGATATTCCAATTCCGACTTCACTGGCCGGGGGTGAACACTTTCCCGCGACTGCAGTTCATCAATATCGGTTGGCCCGTTCAAACACTCGAGGCGCAGTTGCCGCTATCAGGCTCGAATGCAATTGCCGTGAGCAACTGGTACCACGTAGCTGTTACATACAACGGGCAGCCGAACACGGCTCAAAACACGAAGTTTTATTGGACCAAAGTCGAGCCTAGCCGTACGCAAGCCGACCTGCTTGCAAGCTTTTGCATGACGAATGCTTTGCCTGTTGGTGCCGCAGATTGGGTGATTGGCAATGAAGGCCGGTCAACCTTCGGGACAACAGACAACTTGGTCGGACTGATTGATGAAGTCCGGATCAGCAGCGTTGCGCGCGGGCCGGACGAGTTTGTTTTTAAGCCGCAGAATCCTGACGCCGACGGTGACGATCTGCCCGACGAGTGGGAACTGAACTGGTTCGGGTCTCTGAGTTGGAGCAGCGCCGACGACCCCGACAGGGATGGTGCAACAAACTTCGAAGAATACCTCGCTGGATCGAATCCGGCGGACACCCGGTCCACCCCTACAGATACTGATGCAGATGAGCTGCCCGATGCTTGGGAATTCGCGCATTTCGCCGGACTCGGGTGGGGCCCGAATGACGACCCGGACGCGGACGGGTTCTCGAATTTCCAGGAATACAGCGCCGGGACTAACCCCGCCAATTCTGCCTCGAACCCGCTCGATTCTGAAGGTGACAGTCTGCCTGATACTTGGGAATTGGCGTTCTTTGGCACGCTGAATTTCCAGCCCGGTGATGACCCAGACGGCGACGGGTTTTCAAACGCGGCCGAGCTCCAGTGGCGAACACTGCCCAACGTAGCGTCGAATTATCCACCTGGCCCACAGGTAAAGTTTGTCCCAGTCGAAGATGGCGACCCGAATACAAGCGAGTTCGGCTACGCAGGTGCGTCCTCGATTAACGCCGTGGCGTTCATCAAATCGGCTTTGATGACAGTGAGCAATCAGCAGTTTATCGCGTACTACGGGCGGCATGCCACAGACCCGAACTATGCGTACAACAACAAAATAGTCGTGGCCAGGCGCCGGATCGACACGAACATTTGGGAGGTCTTCCGGACCGCGTTCGCTCCAAACAACATAGAAGACGGGCACGATGTCGTGTGTTTTGGCATAGACGGCGACGGGTTTATGCACATCTCGTGGGGGATGCATGGCGATGCATTCCATTATGCCAGAAGCACGAACCCGGTTACCGGCTCGCACCCGATCGGGTTCGGCCCCGACACAACCATGACCGGCCAGGAAAGCACAGCAACCTACCCGCAGTTTCTAAGCCTGCCGAACGGGGACCTGTTGTATCTGTACAGGAAAGGGTGGGCTGGTTCGGGCGATTATTATATCAACCGGTACAGCCGCATCACTCGCACGTGGACCAATGTCCACCGAAGCGGTAATGTTGCAGTTCCGTTTATCAAGGGCACGGGGTGGCGCCCAGATTACAGCCCGTACTTGAACATGCCCTGCGTTGACACGCTAGGCAACATTTACCTGGTATGGACTTGGCGTTACCAGAATGACTCACCTGCGCGTGAATCAGGGTATCAGACAAATCACGACTTCAATTACGCGCGCTCGGGCGACGGCGGGCTAAGCTGGCAGCGCCAGAACGGTACATCGTACACGCTCCCGATTAACGAGCGGGGTGAAAATGGGAACACGAACTCAATCGCCGAAAGAGTGCTTGCTATTCCGGAAGGATACAGCCTGATCAACCAGGCTGGGATGTGCCTCGATATGGATGGCACGCCTGTGATTGCCACCTGGTGGGCGCCCGGCACCGCCACTAACAACTTCAGGCGCCAGTACATGGTCGCATTCCCCGGCCCGAACCGGTTTTGGGAAGTCCGTCAAGTCTCGTGGCGAACGAACGATCCGCCAAACGTGAAGTACTCCGAGACATATGTACGTGACCTTGGCAGACCGGTTGTCGTATGCGACCGCCAGGATAGGATCATTGTGGTTTACCGCGATAATTTCCGCAGCAACGGCCTAACGATTGTGCATTCGCTGCCCAAATCGGTTGATCCGGCGCGAACCAACTGGATCGAATTCGATCTTACAACCGATAATTTGGGTTCCTACGAACCCGTGATTGACCTCGAACGGTGGCTGATGGATAACCAACTGCACATTTTGTATCAGCCTGCGCAGGGCTTGGGCTATGTGCCTCCGACAAACACGGCCGCGCAGATCGGCGTGCTCGAATGGGACGCCGCACAATATTTCGCGCACAGGCCCAGCCTGAACATGCGTCTTGTAAACAACGGACGCGACATTGCATTCTGGTGGGCGACACAGCCGGGGTGGGGGTACAGACTCCAAACGAGTACGAATCTACTGAGTTGGGAATCCGTAGCCATGTTCAACAGCTCAGGCTGGGCGGCGCATTTCATACACACAAACGGTGTGGATGTGCTTTGCAGGTTTTGGCGGTTGGAACTGCGCGAGGGAGGGTTCCGGCAGTAAACGTTTTGGCGGATGCATGCAGTTGCGCTCGGGGTTAGCAACTTATAACTCGTCAGTCTGCGTCGAAGTAATGCATTCGTGTTCCAAATTCAGGGGGTTATGTCATTGATCTTGCATCCAAGAAGATTTGCGGGCTGTGTTTTGACATTAATTGCGTTCACGTGGGCGGCGCGCTCCGCTACGCTTGAGTCGGGGTTCAAAGACCCGCCGCAACAGGCGCGGCTGTGGGCCTATTGGTGGTGGTTGAACGGTAACGTGACCGAGGCGGCAATCACGCGCGACCTCGAGGAAATGAAATCGCTCGGGTTCGGTGGGGCGGTAATAATGGATGCGGGCGGTGCGGACCAGCGCGGCAACGCGCGTGTCCCCGCCGGGCCCGTGTTCGGCTCAGTGGCTTGGCGTAAGCTGTTTAAGCACGCGTTGGCCGAGGCAGGTCGGCTCGGACTCGAATTGAGCCTCAATATCCAGAGCGGTTGGAACCTGGGCGGCCCGAGCGTGGCTCCGGAAGACGCCGTTAAAAAGCTCACTTGGGCTGAGCTTGTGATATGCGGCCCGACAAATGCCGAGATTCAATTGCCGTTACCCCCCACAAACGACGGGTTTTATCGGGATGTTTGCTTGCTCGCGTGGCGCGTGCGGCCTGAGCTGCCCTTGAACCGGTCGCCGCTGCGCAATTACGAGGTTAAAGCCCTGCTTAAGCAACCTACCTTTCCTGGGCCGCACGGTTGGTTCCTAGCCAATTCCGCGCCGAACACGGCGCCAATCCTGCTCGAAGAGTTGCCCGAGCAGCCTGGCGAACACGACGCATCGGTCTCTGAAGTAATTGACCTCACGGCGTTTATGGGTTCGGACGGAACGCTGCGCTGGGTCGTGCCTGAAGGTGAATGGCAGCTCGTTAGGTTCGGTTACACGCTTGGCGACTGGCGCCACGTTTCAACCTCGAGCGATGGATGGAAAGGCTACGCACTCGATGTACTGGATGCAGGCGCGTTCGAACGATATTGGAATGCTGTCGTCATACCGCTGCTCAACGACGCAGCTCAGTCCGGAAGCAACACGTTACGCTACCTGCACACCGACAGTTGGGAGATCGAAGTGTTCAATTGGACCCCGTGCTTGCCTGAGGAATTTCGAAAACGGCGCGGGTACGAGCTCAAACCGTGGTTACCTGTGCTTGCCGGGCGCATCATAAATAGCAGGCACGAGAGCCACCGGTTCTTGGAGGATTTCAGGCGCACCCTGGGCGATCTGGCGGCCGATAATCATTATAGATTGTTCAAGCGACTGGCGGCTGAAAGGGGGTTGGGCATCCACCCTGAGTCGGGCGGACCGCATTTTACCCCGATAGATGCCCAACAATGCCTCGGAATCAATGACATCCCGATGGGCGAGTTTTGGGCACGCTCGCATATGCACAGGACGATTGACGAGGTGCGGTTTTTTGTAAAGCAACCTGCCAGTGCGGCCCACACTACGGGCAAACGCATTGTCGCGGCCGAAGGCTTTACCACCATCGGCATGCATTGGCAGGAAACGATTTGGGACAATCTCAAACCGTCCTTCGACCAGGCACTGTGCGAGGGAATGAACAGGCTTGTGTGGCATGCCGTCGTGTGTTCGCCGGATGAAATGGGCGTGCCCGGCCAGCAATATTTCGCCGGTACGCACTTTAACCCGCATACAACCTGGTGGCCGAAGTCACGGCCTTTCCTCGACTACATCAACCGGTGCCAGTTCATGCTCCAGCAAGGGCTGTTCGTAGCCGATGTGTGCTACTACTACGGCGATCATGTGCCAAACTTTGCGCAGCTAAAGCGGTCCGACCCGGCGAAAGTACTCCCGGGCTACGATTACGATGTCATAAGCGCCGAAGCGTTGATTGAACGAATGTCTGTAAAGGACGGCCGACTGGTCCTGCCCGACGGCATGAGCTACCGCCTGCTAGTGCTTCCCGCGCACGAGCGCATTAACCTTGGAGTCTTGCGCAAGATCAAAGAGCTGGTTGCCGCGGGGGCGACTGTACTGGGCAGCAGACCGGCGGGCGCTTCAGGGCTTGAAAACTATCCTTCTGCAGACGCCGAAGTCCGGGCAATTGCAAATGAACTATGGGCGGGGGTGGACGGTAGAACGAAGTGTGAAAACCGGTATAGGCAAGGCAGGGTCGTGCACGGCAAAACCGCGCGTGAACTGCTCATAGCCGATGGGGTGGGGCCGGACTTCGAGTGCATCGAACCGGCTGCCGCGCCAATTGATTACATTCACAGACGCGACGGCGCCACAGACATCTATTTTGTCGCCAACCTAAGTAGCAATTACATCAATACTGTCTGCGCGTTCCGTGTAACGGGGCGGGTGCCCGAAATCTGGTTGCCGGACACGGGCGAGATTCGGGCCTGCGCACGGTTTGATTTGCACGATCAACGCACGGTTGTGCCACTGCAATTCGCGCCATATGGCTCAGTTTTCGTTGTGTTCCGCAAACCTGCACATACCAGGGGCGTTACCGTGCGCCGGAACGGGAACATTGTTTTTTGCGCGCCTGTAGCGTTTGACTTTTCTAACGCAGTTGAGTTGTGCCACCGCGGCAGCGGCGTGACGATACAAACGTGTTTGCCAGGGTTGTACACGCTCGAAGACGAGCGCGGCCGGAACGTCTCGCTTACGATCGGGCCGTTGCCGGAACCCATTAAGTTGACTAACGGTTGGGTACTGCTTGCCCCGACCGACCCGCGCGGACAAGGTAAGCCGCGCCCGATCAAGCTGCCCAGGCTCAAGTCGTGGACCGAGTTCGATGATTCGAACCTGAAGTATTTCTCCGGAACGCTCGAGTACACGCTCCAGCTCGAGCTGCGGAGAGAACTGTTTGGCGCGAACCGGCGGTTGTGGCTCGATCTGGGTGAAGTGCGCGAGCTTGCTGAGGTGGAACTGAACGGCAAAAACCTCGGAATATTGTGGAAGCCACCGTTCAGCGTGGATATTACTGACGCTGCGAAACCAGGCGAGAACAAGTTGGTTGTGCGCGTCACAAATTTCTGGCCCAACAGGATCATCGGCGATCAGTTCCAACCTCCGGAACGGCGCGTCACCCGGACAAATATCAGGCGCCTGACGCGCGACACCCCATTGATGCCGTCGGGCCTCCTCGGCCCTGTCAGGCTTTTCGTAACCGCCACCGGCGCAGTGGTACACTGATCGTATCGGATGGCCGGTGCGTGCCATTACACACCGCGCTGGGAGCGTTTCGCTTCCTATTCGTGCCGCTGGAATGTCAACCCCGCTGCGCGACCATTTAAGATTTGGTTCCCGCTTACTGGGCGGTTGTGTTTTGCTGGGCGTTTGGCCACTCGCCCGTGCCGGCGCCACGAGCGCAAGCGAGTTCCCAGTCTGGCGCTGCGGCAGTCTCTGGTGCGTTTTGCCGACTGTAGTGCACCAGGTTGGGCGGCCGGGTTTTTGAAAATGGTAGGAGCAGCATCCTCCGTTGCTTTTTGGGCAAAACCGGCGGCGGCTCGAGTCCTTTTTTCGTGTTGTGCTTCGGATTTCGGATTTTTTTGTGCCTCTGCTCTGCGCACAGCTTGTGGATGTTCGGCCGGGTTAATTGAATGTTTGGAATTGCCAAAGCAAAAAGCCGTAGCCAGTGCCGCTTGGACCAAATCGCTGCAAGGCGCGTACGCGGGCGGAGCACTCATTTAGCCCGCGATCCGGGACGCCGCCGCACCAAATCACGGCGCCAAGGCCTGGTGCGACCCGCGCCCAACCTGTTCGCCCGCCCCGAATCTGACAAAATTTGTGTCCCAGGTGGGACAAAAATTTTGAATTGTGTGGGGCAGGTCGGGCCGGGCCCGTTGCCTGACCGGTACTTTTGGGATTGCTAAGGCCACCCCGGGTTTTCGGCGCCGGTAGGCGATCCGGTCGAAAGCTCCCAGGACGGTAGAATGCAAATACTCACCGTGTTGGGTGCGCTTGACGGGCGCAGCTACGTGGCGCAGACCGTAGCTACGTCTGTCAAGGCGTGATCTCGGCGTTGACGGTTCCCGAGCCGGGCGCGTTCTGTCAAGCGCAGCTATGCGCAAATGCGATTCCTTGAACGCTGTGGCTCAGGGTTGCGGCTTTGTTTCTTTGCGCGGAGCGTTTGGGAGTGTGCCGGCACAGGCCAGGTTTTTGCGGAATCGGCCGTGCGCCGGGTAGGTTGCCCGCCCGCGGCATACGACTTGCGCGTTCCACCGGAAGGGAAGCGAAGGACCGCTACCTCCTTGCACAAGCTTCGGGCGTTTTTATCTGTTCTGGGTGTGCTCTATTTGGGCTTGCGTGACTTCGTAAACGCTGTGAAGCACACAATATTGGCGTGTGGCGTGCCGCTTTAGCGGTCTGTCGAAGGGGACGGCGGCGCGCTGCGAGTACAGCTTTGTGGAGACAGTGGGTCTGCGGGCGTGGTCGTGCATCTCAGCATAGAACGCGAGGTTTTGTCCGCCGAGCGACCGGGCATGCTACGCCGGATTGCGCAACTCGCGCGTGTGTGGTTGCTGTACAGACGTGCGTCCAAATTCCTAACAGTGGATGTGTAGCGTTTGTACAGATTTAAGCGTGTTGGAAGTGCTGGTAGGAGGTGCATTTGGCGGCATTGGGTGGGATGCGTTTGGGGTTGGTGTGCAAATTGCTCGCTAATGGTTAGTCCTAGCAGCGCAGTTGGCCGGAAAGGATGAGCATGGTCGGAGCAACGGATTTTTCGCAGCAGTACCTTCAAGGCACATTACTGGTTTCGTTGTTGAGCGTTTGGGTGCTGGTCGCGCTGTTCTTTTACCTGAACCTTTATACCAAGCGCCGGTACTTCACCGTTTGGATGACGGCATGGCTGTTCTACGCGCTGTGGTTGACGTTGGGCCTTACCTTCCCGGGGGTTGAGCCGAGTAGCCTCGTGTTCACGCTGCGACAATGGTGTGTGGCGATTTCGGCCGTGTTTCTGTTGTGGGGCAGTGCGCTGTTTTTGAACGTGCCGGTGCGCGAAACCACGTTTGGGCTGTTCATGCTTTTCTTGATGGTTTGGTCCCTTCTCAGCCCACGGCTTGTGCCGGATCATGTGCAGGTGCAGATGCCGCTGTTCATTTTGATCGGGCTGGGAAGTCTGTTTGCGGGCGTGAGTTTTTATAGGTTGCGCCGTAAGATGCCGTTTGTAGGCGCGGGCATGTTAAGTTTGGGGTTTTTCCTGTGGGGGCTTTACCTCGCCACCTACCCGTTGTCGCTGGCTCATCCTAGCCTGTACCACGTGGGGTTCCTTGTTGCCGCCGTGCTGCAGTTGTTCATTGCCGTGAGCATGATCGTGCTGGTGTTGGAAGAGGTCAGGTATCACACGGACATGATCCGTGCCGAGATGGAAGCGGTTCGGTCGGAGAAGGAAGCGCTTCAGGCCAAAGTGTTGTGTGTCGAGGAGCAATGCCGGAATCTTTACGACCAGGTCAGGCTAACTGAGGGGTTGCAGCGTGCGTATGATGAACTTCGTCAAACGCAGCAGTTGGTTGTGCAGCAGGAGCGGTTGCGCGCGTTGGGCCAGATGGCCAGCGGCATCGTTCACGACATAAACAATGCGTTGTCGCCCATCATTGCGTATTCGGATTTGCTGTTAAGCTCGGTTCCTGACCTTCCGGAGACGGCGCGCCGGTACATCGAGGTGATCAGGCGTGCCGGGGCGGACATCGCGCAGACTGTAGCGCGCGTACGCGAGTTTTACCGGCGGCGCTCGCCGAACGAGCGGTTGGTCGCTACGGACGTCAACAAAGTGGTCGAGGAGGTTGTCGAGTTAACGCGGCCACGTTGGCGCGACCAGGCGCAGCGCCAGGGCATCGCGATAGAGGTCAAATGCGAGCTTGCACCGGAGTTACCGAAGTTATGGTGCGACCCTGCCGAGTTGCGCGAAGCGCTCACGAACCTGATTTTCAACGCTGTGGATGCGTTGCCAAGAGGCGGATGCATCAAGATAGTGACGAAACTGGTGCCTGCGGAGCCGGACGCTAACGGCAACGTTGGCGCACAGCGCATACAACTCGAGGTGCACGACAACGGCATCGGAATGGACGAGACAACGAGGCAACGCTGCATGGAGCCGTTTTTCTCGACCAAGACGACAAGAGGCGGTACAGGTCTGGGCCTTGCCATGGTGTATGGCATGATGCAACGGCACGAGGGCAGCATCGAGGTCGAGAGCGCGCTCGGTAAGGGCACATGCGTTCGGCTAACATTTCCTGTGCGCGAGGCGCCGGTTACTGCCAAGCCCGCCGAGGCGCGGCGGCCTGAGCCTGTCCAGCCCCTGAACGTTTTGTGCATAGACGACGACCCACAGATGCAACAGATATTGAAAGATTGTCTCCCAAGCTTCGGGCACAAGGTGTCGGTTGCCAGGAGTGGTCGGCAAGGTCTAACGATGTTCAAGGCCGCGCTGAAGAAGCAGAAGCCGTACGACGCGGTGATAACCGATCTCGGGATGCCGCACGTTAACGGCAAGCTTGTGACCGAATTGATCAAAGCGGAATCCCCCAACACGCCTGTGATAATGCTTACCGGCTGGGGGCATGAGATTAGGGACGAACCAGCCGTCGCCAAGGATGTGGATGCAGTCCTGCCGAAGCCACCGTCCATTAAGGACTTGAACGAACTATTGATCCGGTTCGCCCGGAGAGGCACTTCAACGGGCACGACGCCCGCGTAAGGTCTTTTTTGGCGCGTCCGGGCTTAGGCCGGGCGAGCACGGGCAGTCTCTATAAGCGTTCAACGCAACGTCCGGGTTCTGTCCAGACGCAGGGGTTTTGAACCTTCTTAGCCGGAATTGGCTTTCAGGTTTGTCCAGCCCGCAGACAATTGCCGGAACGGGAAACATCCGGGAACGTAGCAAGGTAATAGCACATCCATGGGCGATTGCAGTGAATGATCCCTGACGACCTGTGGCACTGCGGCGGGGATGGCATTTGACATGATACGAAAATGCGGCCGGGCGGTTGGCCTGCAAGCACGCAAAAAGACTAGTTGACATACGCGGTCATTTGTGGTGTCTTATTTCGCCGTTTTTCAACGACCATGTACGCAGTAATTGAAACGGGCAGTAAACAGTACCGGGTAGAAGCCGGCCAGAAGCTCGAAATCGAGCGACTCGAGACCAAGGCTGGCGAATCGGTCACTTTTGACCGCGTGTTGATGATAAACGATGGCGGCAAGGTTGTGGTCGGCCGCCCGACCGTGCCGCGCGCAGCTGTAATAGCCGAGGTGCTCGAGCACAAGCGCGGGCCGAAGGTCATTGCGTTCAAAATGCGCCGGCGCGAAGGTTATCATCGCAAGGTCGGGCACCGGCAGGCCTTGACAGTGGTGAAGATTCGCGAAATAAAGTTTTAGGCTTATGGCACACAAGAAAGGTCAGGGCAGTGTCCGGAACGGTCGTGACAGCATAAGCAAGCGCCTCGGCGTGAAGGCGTTTGGAGGCCAATTCGTCACAGCCGGGAGCATACTAGTGCGTCAGCGCGGGACCCGGTTCATCCCAGGCGCCAATGTAGGCGTGGGTCGTGATTGGACCTTATTCGCCTTAGCTGATGGGCGCGTCGTTTTCGACAAACATGGTCGGCGGGTGAATGTCGTGCCCGAGCCGACGACGGCTGCAGCGACGAACTGAGCGGGAGAGGTATGCGTTTTTTTTGAGGCGGGGCGGGGGGCCTCGCCTTTTTTATTGCTGCAATTACAGTGCAAGGCGCGTCGTCGCCGGATACGATCTGGAGCAGGATCGCGGCACAAATGTTTGTTGACGAAGTAAGAATTTACGCGCGTGCAGGCCATGGTGGCCGGGGATGTATCGCGTTTCGGCGCGAGAAGCACCGGCCCAAAGGCGGCCCTGACGGCGGCAACGGCGGTCGAGGTGGGCATGTGATCCTGCAGGCCGACCACGACGTAAATAATCTGATTGCG
>JANWZY010000075.1 GCA_025061935.1 Verrucomicrobiia bacterium | reverse complement strand
GGCACAATGACCGGCCGCGGCCAGCGCCGTGCGCGGACCAGGCCATTGCAGTTTCTGGGCACTCCAAAATTTTTGTCCCAGGTGGGACAAAAATTTTGGAATTGGTTGGGGGCGATTGCGGGTTCATTGAGGATTGCTTCGGGGTTTCCTGGTGCACATCCCGGGCGAGCCTGGGGCGCGCAGCCTGACGCCGCGGAACGTGCGCAGTTCGGATGCCGACGGCGCGTTGGCCCCAGGGGCTCGCGCATTGTGGTTCGGCGCGCTTACCCCAGTTTCAGGAAGTTTTCCAGGATGCGCCGGCCGTTCTCGGTCAGGATGCTTTCGGGATGGAACTGCACGCCCCAGATCGGGTATTGCTTGTGGCGCACGCCCATGATTTCGCCTTCGTCGGATTCGGCGGTAATTTCGAGGCAGTCGGGCAATGTTTCGCGCTTGATCACTAGCGAGTGGTAGCGGGTGGCAAGGAAAGGATTCGGCATGCCCTCGAACAGTTCTTTGCCGTTGTGTTTGATGGGTGAGACTTTGCCGTGCATGAGGCGGTAGTTGACGACCACCTCACCGCCGAAAACGTGCCCGATGCACTGGTGTCCGAGGCATACGCCCAGCAGCGGCGTGGTCGGGCCGAATACGCGGATGATGTCGTTTGAGATGCCTGCCTCGCGCGGTGTGCACGGCCCGGGCGAGAGCAGAATCCGCTCCGGTTTCAGCGCCCTGATCTGGTCGAGCGTGATCTGGTCGTTGCGGAACACCTGCATTTCGACGTTCAGCTCGCCCAGGTACTGCACCAGGTTATACGTAAACGAATCGTAGTTGTCTATCACCAGCACCATGTTCGGTAAAAATCTATCACACGTGGCTTTTTTGACGAGTTTGAACAAGGCGTGGCAGAGCGGGGTACAGTTTAACGGCGCAGGCCAAGCGGAATCTACAGCCTTTCGGACTGGACTGGCGCTTGGGCTGCATGCACTGGGGTGGGCAACGCATGGCAGCCCTGCCGTGCTGGTTTTGGAACTCGGCCGTTTAATAGTTCAACCATCCGGCGGTCCCGGGCTGCGTCGGTGATCTGCGGCTCAAGTACCGCGCGTGCGGCGCCGGCGCGGCTTGAACAGGTCGAGTTGCGGCCCTTTGATGAAATCGTAGTTCTTGAGGATGCGAATGATTTGGAGCAGGTCAGACTTTTGGTAGTTCCGGTTCACCTCGACCCGGTCAACGAGCGCAGCCAGCATCGTGCGGAACGGTATCACGGCATCAATTCCTTTGGAGCGCAGCAGCTCGATGCTTTTTTGGCGCGCCTCGATGCTTTGCGGCAATCCGGGTACGACCAGGATTTTTGTCAATGGCCCTTCGCCGCCCAGCGCGCGCGCGGCTTCTTTGAACACGGCCGCGTGCACGAACCGGAAAATCTCGGGCGAGCTTGCCAGCACACCCGGACCAAACGTTTCGGTATGCCATCCCTTGACAACCACGACTGCACGGGTTAGCCGCTCGACATCATCCGAGCCGAGCACGAACGGCAGCTCAGGCTCCGACCCGGCAGTGCGCGGGTGCGGATTGTAAACCAGAAAGTCAACTTCTTCCTCGGCGCCGCGTCTTGTGGGGGTGATGTATTTGCGCCGCTGCTGCACCAAAAACCCGTGCAGCTCGAAAAACTCGCGCACTATCGTTTCACTGACTGCAGCCATGACAATTTACAAGTTAAGATTTCGGTTTGCGGGTCTGAGATTTGGTATCGGCGATCACGTCGAGTGCCTGACGCACAAGCTCGTCGTTTACGTGCTGGCCCCAGATGACCTTGCCGATGCGCCGCGCGAGCACGAACCTGATCTGGCCGCCCCTGACCTTTTTGTCCAACCGCATCGCGTCGAAAAGCCGCTGCTTCTGCTGCGGATTCAATCGCGCGCCGACCGGCAGCCCGGCGGCTTCGATTAGTCGCTTGATCCTCTCGAAGTCGGTCGCAGGCAGGCCGAGGACGGCAGATGAAAGGTGCGCGGCTGCGACCATTCCGATGGCGACCGCTTCGCCGTGCAGGTATTTGCCGTACCGCGAAATGGCTTCGAGCGCGTGCCCGACTGTGTGGCCGAAATTCAGGATTTGCCGCAGCCCGCCCTCGGTTTCGTCCTTCGCGACCACGTCGGCCTTGATCTGGCAGCAGCGCGCGACCACGCCCGCCAATGTTTGTGGCTCGCGCGCAAGCAGTTTCGGCATGTGCCGTTCGAGCCGGTTAAAAAAGCCCGCATCGTAAATGATGCCGTACTTGATGACCTCGGCCAGGCCGGCCCGGTACTCGCGCGCATCGAGCGTGTCGAAAGTGGCAATGTCGCACAGCACGAGCCGGGGTTGATAAAACGCGCCAACAAGGTTTTTGCCCGCGGCGAGGTTCACGCCGACCTTGCCGCCAACCGAACTGTCAACCGCGGCAAGCAAAGTGGTCGGCACTTGGACGAACTGGATCCCGCGCAGGTACGTTGCTGCGACGAATCCGGCCAGGTCGCCCACGACACCCCCGCCCAGCGCAACAATGAACGATGTGCGTTCGAGCCTGTGCGCAGCGAGCTGGTTGTAGCATGACTCGACCGTCCGCAGGCTTTTCGCAGTTTCACCCGCAGGTACAACTACGAGCACGGGTTCGAACCCGGCGGCGCGCAAGCTGGTTTGAGCTGTGTCAGCATAAATGGGCGCAACGTTCTGGTCTGAAATGACGGCGCAACGTTTGCCGAGGCCGAGTTTGACGCACTCGTGGCCGAGCTGGTCGAGCAACCCGCGCCCGATCAGGATGCGGTAACTCCGCTTGCCCAGCGGTACCTTAACAACGCGCATGCGCCAAGCATAAGCCGCCCGTTCCGGTGCGCAAGCTGAGTCGCAGAGGTCCAGGCGCGCGGTTTTGCGCGGGCCGGTCTCGGTTTTTTGCAAAATCGGTGATTTCGTGGCACAGCCTCTCGGCCCGGAGATTTCATAGTGGATGGTGGGCAGGCCGATCTGCACAACCGATTCAGGTGGGGGCAGCGCTTTGACCAGCGCGGCTACTTGGGAGTCAACCCGTAGCCACGTTTGTAAAAACGTGGATGCAGCGACCCGCTAACAGGACGCGCCGCGTTGTTAATGCGCTTTGACAAGCGCAGCTACGGCAAAGGCGGCCCATTCTCGTAGCTGCGTTTGTAAAAACGCGGAGCCAATTGAGGCCGGGTCCGGGCCGTTCTGCGTTTTGACAAGCGCAGCTACGCAGCCCCACGCCCGACCCATTCAGCCTAAAGGCTGTACTACAAACAGACAAACAGGCTTTTGTCGGACGCGCCTTGCGGCGCTGAGTGAACAAGCGCTCAAGTTCACTAGCCCCACTGCGCTTTAACAAGTGCAGCTACGGGGTGGCAACCGTAGCCACGTTTGTGAAAACGTGGAATCCACCTATCACCGATTCTCCTGCACTGGAAATGCACGCAGGCCGTGCAAGCCCAAGGCAACGGGCGTTCAGCCTAAAGGCTGTACTACAAACAGGGTTTTGTCTGGTGCGCCTTACGGCGCTGAGTGGACGAGCGCTAAAGCTCCCAAGCTCGACTGCGCTTTGACAAGCGCAGCTACATTCGTATGCATCCATGAATGAGGTTACTTACTTTTGCGGCATCGGTCCTGTGACGCGGAGCGTTTTGGTGTGCGCCTGTGCGAGCCGGCACTATTTCGAAAGCGCGAGGAAGCCGACGCGCTCAAGGCGCTTTGCCGCTCACAGAGTCCGCTTTGGGTGCAGCATTAGCCGCACGTGCGCGTCCCGGGCGCGGACTATTCAGCCTGATGGCTGCTCGGCAAACAGGGACCGATGTCTTTCCCGAGCTGATGAAAGCGTATCGTCTGGTTGAGGTATTTTTTGTGGGCGGTGCAGGACGTTGTGGCAGAGCGCGCTCTTTCCGAATGGCCGTAAACGGAGTGTGACTTGGCACCTAGCAGCCTTGGCCACCCCGAACCGCCGCTGGGTCAACTGGCTCAGTTCATAAAACGGGTCCATCGCACCCTGGCGCACCTCTGGCAGCGGCGGCACCAGGATAAGCCAGCCGAATTCGTCGGGTGGCCCTTCGTACTTGGCTTGCAACAGGAGGTCCTGGCGCCCGGCGCCATACGCAATTATGGCCTTTTAGGTGGGCTCACTTATGTGAATCGCTTCGGTACATTTGAACACGAACAGGCTGTCTGCAAAGACCCGATTGGAGGCCAAAATGAGCGCGCCGCACAAAGCAGACGGTGCCAAAGTAGGTATAAGGAGTTTTCATGACCTGCTGTGGGCCGTGGTGCGATGCAGGGCAGAGGATTTGTTGCGTTTTTGCCGCGTGCGAGGAAATTGCTCTTGCATGTTGCGTGCCACGCGATTTCGGTTCGGGTCTTCAATTGACTGGACTCGGATGCTGTGTTCGAATTGTAATGAAGCCGATGACGCGGTTGGACTTGCCACTTACCGAAGGACTGGTGCGCGCGCTGAAGCTCGGCGACGAGGTCCTGATTTCCGGTGTTGTGTTTACTGCGCGCGACGCGGTGCATAAATATCTGTTTGAAGGCGGGAAACTGCCGCCGGGCGTGAGCTTGCGCGATGGTGTGATATACCACTGCGGCCCGGTCGTGCTGAAAGACGAGCGAGGCGGTTGGAAGGTTGTGGCTGCGGGCCCGACCACGTCCACCCGGCATGAGCCGTATCAGGCGAAAATAATTCGCGAGCACGGGTTGCGAGCCATTATTGGCAAGGGTGGCATGGGCGAGAGCACTATCGCGGCGTGTCGCGAATTTGGATGCGTTTATTTGCACGCGGTGGGCGGCGCGGCGCAGGTGCTGGCCGAATGCGTCAAGCGCGTGCGTGGCGTGTTTTTTCTGGAGCAGTTCGGCTCGCCTGAGGCGATGTGGGAGCTTGAGGTTGAAAATTTCCCCGCAGTGGTCACGATTGACGCGCATGGCGGATCGTTGCATGCGGAAGTGCTGGCCCGGAGCCGGGCTGCACTGGCCAACTTGCTTTCAAATGTGTAACGGAAGCGTGCAAAAGCGCTCATTAAGTTTAGGGCCATTTAGTATAGCGCAGGCGCGTTGGTGCGCCCGGGTGAACGTTTCAGCCACGATGTGACAGTTAGTGGGATTGATCGCGCAGAAAGAGGCCAAAGGATGAACCTAGAGAACAGAGTGATACAGGTGGTACCCGATCAGGCATCGGTAGCCGACCCGCGTGACCGCGCGTGGCGGCAGTTGGTGGAGTCGGCGGCCGACCTGCTCTTACATGGTGTGGATCGCCGCACAGCACCACGCTTGGCTTCGCTCCTAGCCCAAAGGTTGTACGAGGGCGGGCTTCAGGTTGAATGGCCTTTGAACACGCCGTATGTAAACACGATTCCCGCCGAGGACGAGCCCCCGTACCCGGGCGACCGCGAGCTTGAGCGCCGGATCAAAAGCTACGTGCGGTGGAACGCAATGGCGATGGTTGTGCGCGCCAACTCGCGCACGAACGTCGGCGGGCATATCTCGACTTATGCTTCATGTGCGACCTTGTTCGAGGTCGGGTTCAATCATTTCTTCCGGGCGCCGCGCGAAGATTTTCCGGGCGACCTCGTTTATTTCCAAGGACACGCTGCGCCAGGTGTGTACGCGCGCGCCTTTATCGAGGGCCGCCTGACCGAGAAGCACCTTGAAAATTTCCGGCAAGAGCTTGCCGAGGGCGGCGGACTGCCCTCGTACCCGCATCCGTATCTGATGCCGGAGTTTTGGCAGTTCCCGACGGTTTCGATGGGGCTCGGGCCGCTGCTTTCGATTTACCAGGCGCGGTTCATTCGTTACATGCGCGCGCGCGGCATTTTCAAGGGCGAGGAGCCCAAGGTCTGGTGCTTCCTTGGCGACGGCGAGTGCGACGAGCCGGAGACGCTCGGGTCGCTCACGCTGGCGTCGCGCGAGAACCTCGACAACTTGATCTGGGTGGTGAACTGTAACCTGCAACGGCTCGACGGCCCGGTGCGCGGCAACGGCAAGATCATCCAAGAACTCGAGGCAATCTTCCGCGGCGCAGGCTGGAACGTGATCAAGGTAATCTGGGGGTCGGATTGGGACCCGTTGCTTGCGGCGGACACAACCGGCCTGCTCAGGAAACGGATGGACGAGGCGCTCGATGGCGATTACCAGAAGTATTCGGTCGAGCCGGGCAGTTACACGCGCAAACATTTCTTCGGCAAGTACCCAGAGTTGCTCGAGCTGGTGAATCATCTGACCGACGCGCAGATTCGGAAGCTGCTCAGGGGCGGGCACGACCCGCGCAAAGTGTACGCGGCGTACAAGGCTGCAGTCGAGTGCAAGGGCAGGCCGACAGTTATACTTGCCAAGACGATCAAAGGCTATGGGTTAGGCGAGGCCGGCGAAGGCCGCAACATCACGCATCAGCAGAAAAAGCTCAACGAGAAAGAGTTGCGCGAGTTCCGGACACGGTTCGGTATCCCGATCAGCGACGAGGAGATAGCCGACACACCGTTTTACCGGCCCGCGCCGGACAGTCCGGAAATGAAGTATCTGCAGGAGCGGCGCAGGGCGCTCGGCGGGTTTGTGCCGCAGCGCAGGGTGCAAAAGAAGCTATTGCCCGTGCCCGAGCTGAAGTATTTCGACGAGTTTTTGAAAGGCTCGGGTAGCCTCGCTGTCTCGACCACAATGGCGTTTGTGCGGCTTTTGAGCTTGCTGCTACGACACAGTGAGGTGGGGCGCCGGGTTGTGCCGATCATTCCTGACGAGGCGCGCACGTTCGGGTTGGACGCGCTGTTCAGGGAGGTGGGCATATACAGCTCGAAAGGCCAGCTATACGAGCCTGTGGACAAGAAATCGCTGCTGTACTACAACGAGGCCAAAGACGGCCAGATACTCGAAGAGGGCATAACCGAGGCCGGGGCGATGTCCTCGTTTATTGCTGCTGCCACAGCTTATTCGACGCTGGGCGAGCCAATGGTTCCGTTCTACATCTATTATTCGATGTTCGGCTACCAGCGCGTGGGCGACCTGTTCTGGCTTGCGGGGGACATGCGCGCGCGCGGGTTTATCCTCGGCGCCACTGCTGGGCGCACCACACTGAACGGTGAGGGGCTCCAGCATCAGGACGGCCACAGCATGCTGCTTACGAGCGTGTTGCCCACGGTGCGGAACTACGACCCCGCGTTTGCGTTCGAATTGGCCGTGATAATCGCCGACGGGCTGCGCCGGATGTACGTCGAGGGCGAAGATGTGATGTATTACCTTGCGCTTTACAACGAGAACTATCCCATGCCGCCCATGCCGCCGGGCGTCGAAGAGGGCATACTCAAAGGTCTTTACAAATTCAGGCCGGGTCCGGGCGGGAAAAAATTCAAGGCACACATTTTCGGCAGCGGCCCGCTTGTGAACGAAGCATTGCGCGCGCAGGAGATTTTGGCAAAGGGCTACGACGTGTCTACTGATGTTTGGAGCGCTACCAGCTACAGATTGCTCCGGACAGACGCGCTGCGGTGCCGGCGCTGGAACATGCTCCACCCCGAAGCCGCGCCGCGCAGGTCGTACCTTGAAGCTGTGTTGGCCGGTGAGGAAGGCGTGTTTGTGGCCGTGTCGGATTATGTCAAGGCTGTGCCGGACCAAATTGCGCCGTGGGTGCCGGGCGGGCTGATGACACTTGGCACGGACGGGTTCGGCCGGAGCGACACCCGGCCGCGTTTGCGCAGATTTTTCGAAGTTGACGCGGAATGTATTGTCGTGGCGACGCTGTTCGCGTTGGCAGAGAAAGGGCTAGTGCCGCGCCGGGTCGTTAGCGACGCGATCAACGATTTGGGGATTGACCCGGAAAAGGCTTTTCCGGAAGTGGTCTAGGCCGGGGAAGTGTGAGCTGAAAAGATTGAACTCAAGAATCGAACTCACATGGATGTTAAACTTCCGCAGTTAGGCGAAGGCGTGGATTCAGCAGTAGTGGTGGGTGTGTTGGTCAAGGAGGGCGACACGGTTGCGAAAGACCAACCGTTGCTGGAGCTTGAAAGCGAAAAGGCGATTGCGACGCTGCCATCTCCCGGTGCCGGTGTGGTCACCAAACTCCACGTCAAGCAAGGTGACAAGGTCACCGTGGGCCAAATACTTGTGACGCTTGGCCATGCTGCTGGTGCTGGCGCGCCTGCGCCTCAACCTGCGCCGGCGGCACCGGCGGCGGCCCTAGCCGCGCCAGAGCTAGAGGATGCGGCCGTGGCTGCGCCCGAGCCAGAACCTCAGGTTGAGCCGGAGTCGGTTGTCGCAGTCGCCGAGCCGGCCGAGGAGGCCGTACCGCCGCGCGTCGCTGCGCCGGTTGCACCGCCTTCGATCCGCAAGCTCGCGCTCGAGCTCGGTATTGACCTCACTAGAGTCCGTGGTACAGGCCCTGGCGGACGAATCGGCATGGCCGATCTCCGTGCGTACATTCAGCGGCTGCAAAAGGCCGCGGAGAAACCGAAGCCTGCCCCGGCCAAGCCAGCGCCGACTGCCCCTGCGCAGATTGATTTCGCCAAGTGGGGCCCGGTTTCGCGCCAGCCATTGACGCCGCTACGGCAGGTCATTGCGCGGCGAATGCTCGAGAATTGGACGAGCATACCGCACGTGACGCAATTCGACGAAGCCGACCTGACCGTGGTCAACCAGTTGCGCGCCAAGTACGACCCGGTTTACAAGCAGCGCGGCGCACGGTTGACCCCCACGGTGTTTTTGATCAAGGCCGTGGCGGCGATGCTTAGAAAGTACCCTGTGTTCAACTCGAGCCTGGACGAGGCGCGCCAGGAGCTGGTGCTAAAGCAGTATGTTCACATCGGGATCGCAGTGGACACCGAGCACGGCTTGATTGTGCCCGTGTTGCGGGACGCGGACAAAAAGACGATGCTCGAGCTTGCGCTCGAGCTGGAGCAATTGGTCCAGCGCACGCGCGAGCGCAAGGTGAGCGGCGACGAGTTGAAAGGCGGCACGTTCACGATATCTAACCAGGGCGCGATTGGCAGCGCGCATTTTACGCCCATCATTAACAAGCCCGAAGTTGCGATTCTGGGCGTGGGCAGGGGCGCGCTCAAGCCGGTCGTGCGCGACGGCAAAATCGAGCTGCGGCAGATGCTGCCGCTTGCCTTGTCTTACGACCACCGCGTGATTGACGGGGGGATGGCGGCGCGGTTCATGGTTGATCTGGTGAAGGCGATCGAGCAATTCGAGGAACAAAATTTAAGTGTGTGAATCGAGGCATGGAACAAATCAAAACCAAGCTTGTCGTGGTTGGTGGCGGGCCGGGCGGTTATGCGGCTGCGTTTTACGCCGCAGACCTCGGCATTGAAGTTGTCCTGGTCGAGCGCGAGAGCAAACTGGGTGGGGTATGCCTGCATCGCGGGTGCATACCGTCCAAGGCGCTGTTGCATGCCACGCACCAGATTGTTGCAGCGGCCGAGTCCGCGCATCGTGGCATAGTATTCGAAGCGCCAGCGGTTGATCTTGCCAAGTTGCGCGCCTGGAAAAATTCGGTCCTGGACAAGTTGGCCGGAGGCGTCATGTGGCTAGCGAACAAGCGGGGCGTGCAAGTGATTCATGGCCGCGGCTACTTCGAAGATTCGAACACGCTCCGGGTCGAGACCGAGCACGGCCAGCGTTTCATCCGGTTCGAGCACGCCATCATCGCTGTGGGCTCGGTCCCGGCCATGCCGAAGCTGTTCGACCTTGGCAACCCGCGCGTGATGACCTCAGACGAGGCGCTCGAAGTCGAGGAGATCCCGGAAACATTGCTCGTTGTGGGTGGAGGATACATTGGCATGGAGCTGGGCACAGTGTACGCGCGGTTAGGCAGCAAGGTTGTCGTGGTCGAGATGCTCGACAGGCTGTTGGCCGGAGCCGATCCCGATCTCGCCACGTTTGTGGTTGCGAAAGCGAAAGAGGCTTTCAAAGAGATCCGGGTGAGCACCAAGGTCACGCATGTCGCCACGGCGGGCAAACGCATCAAAGTAAAAATGCAACTTCCGGACCGCGAGGTCGAAGAATTTTACGACAGGGTACTTGTGGCGGTCGGGCGCGTGCCGAACACGAACGACCTCGGCCTCGAAAACACCAGGGTCAGGCTTGACGATAAAGGCTTCATTAAGGTTGATGTGCACCAGCAAACTGATGACCCGGCGATTTTCGCCATTGGCGACGTTGTCGGAGGAATGATGCTTGCGCATAAGGCGCATCGAGAGGCGCGCGTTGCAGTTGAGGTCATCCACGGTACGCCCAGCGCATTTGAAAACGTTGTGATTCCTGCGGTTGTGTACACCGACCCCGAGCTTGCTTGGTGCGGATTGACCGAGGCCGAGGCGCGTGCGCGCGGCATAAAATTCGAGGTGACAAAGTTCCCATGGTCCGCATCGGGCAGGGCAGTATCTTTCGACCGCACAGACGGGATGACCAAGATGGTTGTTGACCCTGAGACCGAACGCGTGCTGGGCGTGGGCATTGTTGGCGCGGGCGCAGGCGAACTAATTTCCGAGGCTGTGCTTGCACTCGAAATGGGCGCGACCGCAGCCGATATTGCGCTTACAGTGCATCCGCATCCGACACTTTCGGAAACCCTGATGGAGTGCGCCGAGGCATTTTACGGCTACGCAACGCATACCTTGGCTAGGAAGCGCGCTTAGGCTGGGGCGCGACCCGGAACTCGCCGAGACCCTCATTTGAGGCTGACGCATTCCGAAAGCGAATTGAGACGTTATTGGGCCATGTAGAACCCCGTAACGCTTTTCACGCCGCCATTTTAGCGTCCGGTTTGAGTCAGGTTGCCAGAGGCCCTGATGTCAGCAAGCCGTTCCCGCGGTTTGGCTTGTAAAGCAAACTCATTGAAACTGTTCTGTGGATAGGTGCCGACATTCAAACCGGGCTGAAGCCCGATGTTGATGAAAGGCTGCTATTGAGAGGTCGTTCTCTCTAGCGCGGGTCTTTATGGGTTTCGTTATCGGCGGAACGACGTGTGCGCCCTGTCTGCGCCAGTGGTGATTTGAATATGGCTCAACGTTTGCTTGGGGACGTTTTCCGAGCACGGGTATTTAAGCCTCACTAGTGGCGGTTGCCGTTTGAAACGAATTTTTCACGCAGCCGCACTCCAATGCCGACCAAATTTTCAGCCCGGGTAAGCGGGGAATGGCGCAATGCAGCAGATCAGCATCAATAAATGGCCCGTTTGGCCCGCTTTACGCGGGCGACTGGTGCGTCATTTACGGGACACGCCGTCCAAGATTTGAACGCGCACCTGGTTTGGTGCCCGGTACCGGGCGGGCGGCTTGTTCGGTCGAAATGCTCCCCGGCGCGGCGGTACAATGAGCCGATAAGCAAGTTGGTTTGATGCCTAATCAGTACATGTGACTCATTAATCGCTTGACGAATTCGCTAGTTTTGGCAGTTGTGACCGGTTTTTGGAATGCGGCGCCATGAAAATGGGCATGGCGCCTCAAAAGTGTGGATTTAGTATAGCGCGCGAACAATTCGGCCCAAGTTGGAATGGATCTGGCTACTTATGTAACGACGC
>JANWZY010000074.1 GCA_025061935.1 Verrucomicrobiia bacterium | reverse complement strand
ATGACCTGCCGGCTGTGGACGAGCTACGCCGACCGTCGGTGCCGAAGCCGGCTGATGCTGGGAGCGCACCAGCCGGCCTGGCCACAGCTCCCCCGGAACAGTTGGCGCAGCCCGACGAGGCGCATCAGGCAGATGTGCAGGCGCCCGCGAGGTCACAGAGCGAGTCTGCCGCGCCGGCTGCGCCGGAGCCGCAGGCCTGAGGCGTGCCCCCGGTTCAGGCTGACTCGCGTATGCGAAGGAGTCAAATCTTGACGGCCCAAACCGATTTGATTCTTGACCTTTCATCCGGCATGTTGGCCACGGTATGAGTATTTCCGATCACCGGAAGGCGATAGATAAGCTCGATGCACAAATTGTGCGGCTCCTCAACGAGCGTACGCGGCACGTGTTGGCCATAGGCGAGCTGAAACGGAAGACTGGCGAGCAAATATACTCGCCACACCGCGAGCAAGCCGTACTGGCACGCGTTTGCAGGCTTAACACAGGGCCGATGAAGAATGAGTCGCTACGCGCCATTTACCGCGAGATTATGTCTGCGGCGCTTGCGCTCGAAAAGCCGCTCACAATCGCATACTTCGGCCCGGAAGCTACATTCACGCACCAGGCAGCGATTCAAAAATTCGGGGCCAGCGTCGAATATTCGGCGCAGAAAACAATAGCGGACGTGTTCGCCGAGGTCAGCAAAGGCCGCGCGGACTACGGGGTGGTACCGGTCGAGAACTCGACCGAAGGCGTGGTAACGCACACGCTCGACATGCTGGTTGATAGCGATCTCAAAATCGTGTCGCAGATCGTGATGCGGATTCAACACTGCCTGCTTAGCAACTGCCGCCGTAGCCAGATTAAGAAACTGTTCTCGCATCCGCAGGCGCTCGCGCAGTGCAGGCTATGGGTTCAAAACAACCTCCCACACGTGGAGGTCATCGAGACGTCTTCGACCACGCGCGCGGCTGAACTGGCCGCGGCCGAGCCGAACTCGGCAGCCATTGCAAGCGCGCTTGCGGCCGAAAAATACAAGCTGCGCATTCTCGAAGCTGACATTCAGGACAACGTCGAGAACGCGACCCGGTTCTTGGTTTTGGGGCATCAATGCAGTCCGCCGACGGGCCATGACCGGACAAGCTTGCTTTTCGGCATTACAGACCGGGTGGGCGCGCTCCATTCGGCTCTGGCATGTTTCAGGCGGTACAGAATCAATCTCACCAAAATCGAGTCACGCCCGAGCAAGAGGAAAGCGTGGGAATACTACTTCTTCGTTGACTGTGACGGCCACATTAACGACAAGCGCGTGGCGAACGCGATTCGGCTGCTCGAGCGCCAATGCAATTTCGTCAAAATACTCGGCTCGTACCCGAACACCGAATGAACCGGTGCAGGTGCGCCCAAGCGCTACTGGCCCCCGGTGGTAAGATTTTGGCGCGGGTGTAAGCTGGTTAGTTTTTCGGGCTTTTCCCCGGGTCCGGCTGCGAATCAGAAGACTCCTTGAGCTGTGCGGGTTCGCGCTTGGCTTCCCAGGCACGGGTCTGTTGCTGGCCCTGACGATCCACAAACTCGAGTTTGCCTTTAATCGTGTCGCCAGTAATTTTCCCGCTGTACTTGTTCGTAAACCGTGTCTCGCCGAACTCGCGCACGACCAGAAAGCTGATCTCGTCACCCTTTAGCGTTGCGTCGCTGATTTCGGTCTCGCCGAGCCTGCCGGAAATTGTGCCGGTGAGTTTGTCGCCATCCAGTTTGAGTTTCAGCGTCACTTCGCGCGTTTCGCCGCTGCGTGTGGTGAAGTTCCACTTCCACGTACCGCTCGGGTCCGGTCGAGCAGTGCCAGGTTCGGCATTTGCAACGACTAAAACGCCACACACCAGTCCGCAGGCTGCGCTGAGTACTGTAACTATCTTCGGTTTCATCGCGTGTTCTTTCGGGTTGGCGATTCTGTTCTTTCGCGGTTGTCCAGGCACGGAGCTTGCCCACCCGGGCTTTTTCCGCGCCCAAACGAAATTTTGGCGCGTATGATTTCACCGCCGAGCCGGGTTATCAACTCTAATAATAGGCCCGGGACTGCTCCTCCGTGTCTTTTGCCGCGGTGCGGTCTGTGCTGCGGCGCCCAAGGTCAGGGGAACGGAAGCCGGGCAATGACCGCGGTCTTATGGGACCGAATGAGTTTTGCACTTGTCACAACAGCGTTTTGAGCTTTCCCTTTAGTCGAACAATGACCACGGCCAACAAGGTCACAATTGCGCGCATATTGCTCATTCCGTTCTTCGTAGCGCAGGTGCTCTACTACGTGCGCAGCGGGAACGAGGTTTACAGGTTGTTGGCCGTGTTGTGCTTTGGCATTTGCGCGGTGACAGACGCGCTGGACGGCTACATTGCGCGCCGGTACAAGCAGAAGAGCGAGCTAGGCACGCTCCTGGACCCGTTGGCGGACAAACTGCTGCTTGTGTCGGGGGTGGTGCTGCTAAGCCTGGACAACGGCCAGATGTTCGAGCGGCTACCGTTGTGGCTTGTCACGACTGTCGTCGCGCGGGATGCAATGCTCGCGCTCGGCTGGGTGGTCATTCATCACGCTTGTGGCAAAGTAGTTGTGCGCCCGCGCGTCCTTGGCAAGCTCGCTACTGTGCTGCAAATGTTGACCGTGCTCTGGGTGCTATTGAAATGGGATGCGCGGTTTCTTGACGGCCTGACCTTAGGTGCGGCGATCACGACCGGCGTGTCCGGATTGCTCTACATTTGGGACGGTATCCGCCAGCTCAGCACAAGTCCGAAAAGCACCCCAATTGGTCTGGCACATGGTTGAATTGCGAGCCGCTATGGTGCTGTACTCTGGGCGCGCCGTTCGATGCTACCGGTCGGCGCTTTGTGCAGGGCGCGCTGGGAGCGCAAGGCTAAGCTGGCTTTGCGATGATGTAGCGGGCTACAGCTTCAGCGCGGCAACGCACGTGCAGTTTTTCGTAAATATGCTTGAGATGGCTCCGAACCGTCTCGACGCTCAACCCAAGTCGGTCGGCAATTTCCTTGTTCGAGTAACCTTTCGACAGCAGCACCAAAACCTCCTCTTCCCGAGCGGTCAGGCTCACGGAGGTATCCCGGTGCCGGCCTTTTGCCCGGAATGATTCGACGACGCGCCGCGCTATTTCACTTGTCATTGGTGCGCCGCCGCTGAGCACATCCAACAGCGCAGTGCGGAGGTCGGCCGGCTTTGTTCGCTTCAGTAAGTACCCATCCGCGCCGGCTTCCAGCGCAGGAAACACAAGCTCGTCGTCGTCCACACCTGTTAGCATCACAATTTGTAGCTTCGGCATAATGCTCTTGAGCCGCGCTACGCACTCGATGCCAGACATGCGTGGCAGAAAAATGTCCATTAAAACCACGTCCGGGCGCAGACCGGGTATCGTTTGCACAGCCTCTTCGCCTGTGGCGCACGCACCAATGCACCTAAACTCTGGCAGGGAATTGATCAGCTTCACCCAGCTTTCACGCACATCGCGCTTGTCCTCGACAAGCACGACTTTGAAAGGCTGCTTGCCGGACTTTTGGCCTGAGCGCTCGACCGGTGCGTTAATGTTCATTGGCTTGCGTCTGTTTCAGAGGTTGAGTTTCACCTGAGCTGGAGCCGTGGAGGTTCGCAGTTGATCCGGACAGTGCATTTCGGGCACGGCGCCAAAGGGTGAACATGCGCTTGCGGCGTTCGGCCGGCCCGGCCAATGGCACTCTGAACTCGACCCTGCACCCCCTACCAGGCTCGGACCACACGCTGCAATGCCCGCCAAGCTCCTCCAGCCGTTGGGCCATGTTTACAAGCCCGTTGCGGTCATGTGCAACACGTGCGGGGTCGAACCCCCTACCGTTGTCTTCAACAACTACGAGCACGTCACCGTCCCGCCTGCCAATGCGCAGAAAAACCTCGGTTGCGCCAGAGTGTTTGGCCACGTTCGACAGGGCCTCCTTTACGGCCATGAAAAGGCCCCTGCGCGTTACCAGGTCGAATGCGATCGCAGGCAATTCAGGCTCGACGTCGAGTCTGCACCGAATTTGCGTTTTGCCGAAGAACTCCTGGGCATACTTGCATACGTATGACGAAAAGTCGCGCAGCGTATCGCGACGCGAATTGACCGCCCAAACAACTTCATCCAAGGCACGCAACACTGCCCGGGCACGCTCGCATAATTCATCTAGCTGCGCGCGCACAGGCGCGCCATCAGGCAGCTCGGTTTTGAGAATTTCGCCCTGCAACACTAACTGGGTCAATGCGGCTCCGACGTCGTCATGAATATCACGTGCGATTCGGACACGCTCGAGCTGTAACATTGTCTGCGCCCGCGACTGCACGGCCATCCGCGCCAAAAGCCGCAGATAAAGTACCAGCGCGGTCAACAGGACCGAAAGCAACAAAAGCTGGAACCACCCCCGCTGCCAAAACCGCAACTGTAGCGGTTCAGGCGGAGTCAGTTGTGTGATAGCGTATGGCATCGTTTTCCACGGCGCTTGGCCAAACGCGCCAACGACCTTTGCAGGCTGCCATGTCTGGCCCGGACGCGTCCGCTTTTCCCAGCGCCGCTCCTCATTCGGGACTACTAGCCACGAACTGTCACTGCCGATCCCGAGCGTCGTGCCGTCAACAAGGTCGATCCTCAACCCGAGCAGCACGCCTGCCTCTGCACGCTCATTGAACGCTTCGACGGCAATGGTATGTGGCCCCGGCCCGAGTAACCGCGTCAGGTCGAACTCGGTCAGGTAACGCCAATCGCTGCCACGCCCGATTTCGCGCCCGTCTATGAACAATCTAAATCCGTTATCTGCGGTAACTCGCAGTATGGCCCGTGCAACAGGCGGATTCGGAGGCACCCGGAAAGATTTCCAAAACCTGCATGTTTGTTTGTTGAATGTGGTTTCGGACCATATCCACGAACCTACACCCCATTCAGGGTCCAGCGCATGTTGTGCTCTTGCGCCGGTGTCTCCAGCAGCGCTTTCATGCCCCAACGCATTTTGAGCCATTACCCAGCCGCATAAAAGCACAAGAACCAACCACCACCCCTTCAAACTCAATGAGCAGTCAAATAAGATGCCATTCAACCTGCGGCCTTTGCGCGCCGGACAAACGCTGAACGGCGCAGGACCCGGCTGGTACCGACTATATGTGTGCAGGCCCGCCATTTTGCCCACCGGTGGTGAAATTCTACCAAACTCCACACTCAAGAAAAATGCCGAATTGGCTGGACGTGGAAACTCAGATTTCCTAAATAGCCGTCGAGCTGGGAGCGCGGCTGGCGCGCAGGCGCAAGTTTGACTCGCGCTGCGCGCAGGCACGCCGAATGACGCACCGGAACCGAACAAAAATACTATGGCCACCAAATTCGGTTACATTATCAGTGTCGGACTGGTTTCTACTGCGCTTTTAGCCTCGGTTTACGGCCAGACCGACCTACCTGATTGGCAAAACCCCCGCTTAACAGGCATTAACAATCTTGCGCCGCGCGCGACTATGGTTATTTGCCCGGACGCGGCTACAGCGCTTAAAATCGAATTTACGGCGAATTCGGAACGCGTGAAGTCGCCGTTTTACCGGTCGTTAAATGGGACGTGGAAATACTTTTACGCGTCGAACCATTTGGCGCGCGTGCCGGAGTTTTGGAAGCCAGATTTCGACGACACAGGTTGGACTACGATCCCGGTGCCGTCCAACGTCGAGATGCACGGCTTCGGTGCGCCGATTTACGTGAACGTGCGTTATCCGTGGCGCCGGCCATGGCAACCGCCGTTTGTGCCGCCGGATGACCCAAACAACACCGTAAACCATTACCGGCGTACCTTCACTGTGCCGCACGAATGGTCCGGCCGGCGCGTCATCCTAACCTTTGATGGGGTGAATTCGTTCTTTTACGTCTGGATCAACGGCCAGAAGGTCGGCATGGGCAAAGACAGCCGGACACCCGTCGAGTTCGACATTACGCGGTTTGTCAGGCCGGGCGAGAACCTGATTGCGGTCGAAAATTTCCGCTGGTGCGACGGTTCATACCTCGAAGACCAGGATATGTGGCGCATGAGTGGCATCTACCGTGATGTTTACATCTGGAGCCCGCCCGACATCCATATCCGTGATTTCGAGGTCAGGACAGAGTTGGACGAGAACTACCGCGACGCCGTGTTGCACATCCGCGCCCAAATCGAAAACGTGACTGAGCGCAGCGCCAGTGTAACCGTGGAAGCAAGGTTGCTCGATCCAAAAGGCAAGCTCGTGACCGTTTCACAAATCGTGACCAACCTCGCCCCCCGCGCAAATGCTACAGACGTCGTCATCACGCGCCCGGTAGAGAATCCGCTCAAGTGGACTGCCGAAACGCCGAACTTATACAAACTGCTGCTCACTCTGTCTGACACCGCAGGCAATGTGTTGGAAGTGATCCCTGTGAATGTGGGCTTCAGGGAAGTCGAGATCAAAAATGGTGACTTGCTCGTCAACGGCCGACGCATACTTATCAAGGGGGTCAATCGCCACGAGATTCATCCCGACCTCGGCCAGGCCGTGTCTGTCGAAAGCATGATCAAAGACATCGTTGTAATGAAGCGCTATAACATCAACACCGTCAGGACGAGTCATTATCCAAACCAGCCGGCTTGGTACGACCTGTGCGATAAATACGGACTCTACCTCATTGACGAAGCCAATATTGAAAGTCATGGCATGGGTTACGGCGCGGCATCGCTAGCGAAGAACCCGGACTGGCTCGATGCGCACATGGACCGGACTGTGCGAATGGTCGAGCGCGACAAAAACCATCCCTCGGTTATCATTTGGTCGTTGGGCAACGAAGCGGGGGACGGGCCAAACTTCGAAGCCACTAGCGCATGGGTGAAACGTCGCGACCCGACGCGGCCCGTGCATTACGAGCAGGCAGGGCTGAAGCCGCACACGGACATCGTATGCCCCATGTATCCGGCGCCGCATGAGCTTGCCAGATACGCCGCGCAGCCTCAAACCCGTCCATACATCATGTGCGAGTACTCACATGCAATGGGTAACAGCAGCGGCGGCATGTGGGCGTATTGGAGCCAGATTTACGAAAAGCCATACCTCCAGGGCGGCTGCATTTGGGATTGGGTGGATCAAGCGTTGCGCCAGCCTGTGAACCGTAAAACGCGCGATAAATTCGTGCCGGTACAGCCTGGAGACCAAACGTTCTGGGCTTATGGCGGCGACTTCGGCCCGCCAGGCACACCCAGCGACGACAATTTCTGCTGCAACGGCCTTGTTACCCCCGACCGCGAGCCGCATCCTGGCCTGTTCGAGGTCAAGCACATCTACCAATACGTGCATTGCAAGCCGGTCGAGCTCGCCGCGCGGAAAGTCCAGGTCAAAAACTGGTACGACTTCATCAACCTCAAGGACATCGCAACTTTGCATTGGCAACTCACAGGGGATGGGAAGGTGTTGCAATCGGGCCGATTACCCGTGCCCGATCTGCCCCCGCGCGTGGTCGCGAACATTACCATCCCGATCAAGCCGTTCAAGCCTGCGCCCGGTGTCGAGTACTTCATCGAGCTGAGTTTCAGGCTCAAGTCTGACATGCCGTGGGCAAGCGCAGGACACGAAATCGCATGGGACCAGTTCAAGCTGCCCGATGCCGCACCTGCCAAAGTTGTCAAGGCGACAACTGCGCCGCGTCTGAGGTTGGCCGAGACAGAGACCAACGCGGTCGTCTTCGGCAAGCGGTTCAGCGTCGTCTTCGACAAAGTCGCGGGGACACTCGCATCTTGGAAGCTTGACGATGCCGAGCTGGTGCATTCGCCGCTACGACCGGACTTCTGGCGCGCGCCAACTGACAATGACCGCGGGCGGGACATGGCACGCTCACAAGGCATATGGCGTTACGCGCACAGAGACGCGAAGCTGGAGCGATTCAGCCTCGAACACCTCCGCGACTCAAATGCCGTCCGCGTGCGGACTACCCACAAGTTGCCCAGCGTCGATGCACAATGGAACACCGTGTACACCGTTTACGGCACGGGTGATATCCGGATCGAAGCTAACTTCAAGCCGGGTCGGACCGACCTGCCGAAACTTCCCAGGATAGGGATGCAAATGGCGGTGCACCAAGGTTTCGAGCGAATCAAATGGCTCGGCCCGGGGCCACATGAGACCTACTGCGACCGCAAAGACGCCAAGATTGGCCTGTACACAGGCACGGTGAGCGAGCAGTTCTATTGGCACTACACTGAGCCGGGCGAAACTGGGAACAAGGTTGACGTGCGTTGGGTCGCACTCACGAACGCACGCGGACTCGGATTGCTCGCCATTGGCGAACCGCTGCTCAGCGTCAATGCACTGCATTACACCACGGACGACCTCCAAAGTGCTAAGCATCCATTCGAGCTGCCCAAACGCGAGTTCATCACGTTGAACCTCGATTTGAAACAGCAGGGTGTGGGTGGGGATAACAGTTGGGGCGCGTGGCCACACGAAGAACACTTGATTCCGTGCCAGGAGTACTCCTACACGTTCGTTTTGCGCCCGTTGTGGCCCGGGTCGGAGCCTGAAGACCTGGCGCGCTTGGTCGTCCGGTAAGTCCGCTGCAGCTCACTGGGACATCAGCCGTTCCGGCCCGGTGACAAATCTGCGCTTGCAACGCGGGGCCCGGGTGCAAGTCAAATACCGATGCAAATGTATAGACTTCGGCGTGGTCGCGTGTGGGAGCTTTCGGTCACCGTCCCATCCGAGGCTGAAGATGCGGTGGCCGAACTAGTCGCACGGGTTTATGCGATGCCGCCGGTCGTAACCACCCATCTCAAGAGCAATGCTAGCACGATCACGCTGTACTCGCATAACCGCAGGCTTTTCAGCCAGGCGCGGTTGCGTGAGCTGCAAGCCGGCTTGGAGCATATCGCCGCGTGCGGACTTGATGTGGGCGTGCCGCGATTCGATTTGCGGGCGTTGCGCCAGAAGAATTGGGTCGAGGCGTGGAAAAAGCAGTTCAAGCCGGTCCGCATCGGCTCAGCAGTATTGATAAAACCTGGTTGGAGCAAAGCGAAACCGCGCAAGGGGGAAGTGGTCGTTGTGCTTGACCCCGGGTTGGCCTTCGGAACGGGTCACCACCCGACCACTGCGTTCTGCCTCGAACAGATTGTCCGGTTACGACGCGCGAGCGCGGATCAGTCGCTACTGGACATCGGTACCGGCTCGGGCATTCTCGCGATCACAGCGGCCAAGCTCGGGTACGCGCCCGTGGTCGCGGTTGATCTCGACCCAAGCGCGGTGCGGGTGGCGCGGGCAAATGTCAAAAGAAACAAGCTAACGCGGAAAGTCAAAGTGCTGAAGGCGGACGTGACAAAAGCGCGGTTGAGCAGCCTAGGCGCGTTCGACGTAGTCTGCGCGAACTTAAGTACCGAGCTCCTTCTGAGCTGTGTGCATCAGATTGGAGGGGCTGTGTCGCGCGGCGGCGCACTTGTGCTGGCTGGAATTCTCAGCTCAGAATTTGAGCCGGTCGCGCGCGCATACCGCAAGGCGGGTTTCAAACTCCTGACAACTCGTGTCCAGCAAGAATGGCAATCCGGTCTGTTCATTGCTGGATGACCTCACAAAATAAGATGCCATGACAAACTCTGACCAAACCACGATCCGCGCGTTCATTGCGATTAATCTACCGCATGAATTGAAAGTCAGCCTGGGGGCGTTCCAGCGCAAACTCGGTTCGCGTGTTCCGAGCGACTGGGTGCGGTGGACGGCGACCGAGCAGATTCATCTGACGCTCAGGTTCCTCGGTAACGTCAGTGCTGGCGCTGTGCCGGAGATCACATCGGCGCTGCATAATGTATGCGCAGCAACCAAACCTTTCGAACTATCCGCCGAAAATTTCGGCTGGTTCCCGGAGGGCAACCGGCCACGCGTGCTCTGGGTGGGTGTGGCCGGCCAAATTGACAAGCTCAACGAATTAGCCGGAGCGGTAGCCGCCGCCACGGCAAATTGGGGCGAGTCGGAAGACAGACAATTCCAGGCGCACCTCACAATCGGGCGTGTCAAAACAAAGCTGCCCAACGATCTGCGCAAGCTGGCCGAGATACTCCACGAATTTCGACCGGGTACGTTTGGACTGTGGCGGGTCACCAATATTGACCTGATGCAAAGTCAGCTTTACCCGACAGGTCCGGTGTACTCGTGCCTTGCAACAGTCCCACTTGGTGGCTAGTCGCAGTCGGGTTGCAGTCCGCGCTTCGGCGTGCCGGTTCGTAGCCCGCGCTTTAATGTGTTCGTTCGTAGTTCACGCTTTAGCGTGTGCGTTTGTAGTTCACGCTTTAGCGTGCAGGTTCGCAGTCCACGCTTCAGCGTGTTTCATATTCCACACTTTAACATGCCTCTCTTCGAGCCTGGCATCGGCTGTTGAAACATCAACCGATTTTGCCCACAATCAGCACCGCGCGAGCAATTTGAACCGGGGCAGAAAATGCACGAGCGAACAGCATGGTTGCCACGCAAAGTTGTTATTTTGGGGGCGGGCGCAGTCGGCTCGACCTTCGCCTACGCGCTCGCTATCAGCGGTGTGGCAGACGAAATCGTGATCATGGACAAAAACGCTGACCTAGCGAAAGGTCAGGTGCTCGACCTAGCGCACGGCCAGCCGTTTTATCCGCCCGTCCAAATTCGCGTCGGCACATCAGAGGATTTCGCAGACGCACAGCTAATCGTCGTTGCCGCAGGCGCGAAGCAAAGCCCGGGCGAGTCGCGCCTGGCCCTGCTCCAACGGAACGCGCAGATTGTCCGCGAAATCACTGCGGACGTGGTCCAGCGTAACGCGCCGGGCGTGCTTTTGATTGTAACAAACCCTGTTGACGTGCTCACCTACGTAGCGTGGAAGCACTCGGGTTGGCCGCGCAGCCGTGTCATCGGCTCGGGCACGGTGCTCGACAGCGCGCGCTTCAGGTATTTGTTGGGGAGGCATTGCGGTGTAGACACGCAAAACGTCCACGCTTACGTCTTGGGCGAACATGGCGACAGCGAAGTCCCCGCCTGGTCAATGACGCACATAGCGGGTGTGCCGATTCGTGATCATTGCCCGAAGTGCAACCAGTGCGGCGACTGGAAAGCCACGCACAAGAAGATTGCCGATGAAGTGCGCGACTCGGCCTACCACATCATCGGCTACAAGGGCGCCACCAATTTCGCTGTCGGCCTCGCGCTGGTCCGCATCGCTAGCGCGATCCTGCGCAACCAGCACAGTGTATTGACCGTCTCTGCTGTGCTCGAAGGCGAGTACGGCCTGCGCGACGTCGCGCTCGGCGTGCCATGCGTGCTAGGCCAGCAAGGCATCGAGCGGATACTCACCGCGAGCCTTAGCCCGGATGAGCAGACCGCGCTGGAGAAATCCGCTGCGACCCTTCGCAAGGCTATCGAAAGCGTATAGCCCAGCGTTCGTGCCAAATGCCCAACTACCCTACCTGGGCCTGATCTGGCGTGGGTATTTCGCGTTTGATGTTAACGCACGCCGTTGGCCACGCATGTGCAGGCTCTTAACCGGCCGCTTAAACCTATACGCGCGCGGCCTGTGTGACTACCGACCATGAACCATTCGGCCTAAAGGCTCGACCCCGAATGGAAATGGGATATC
>JANWZY010000073.1 GCA_025061935.1 Verrucomicrobiia bacterium | reverse complement strand
TGGAATTTTAGAAAGGCTGGCAGTCCTGCCCATTTACGCGTGGGACTACAAGAGCCAGGCCCCGTCCATTTGCCACATCGGGGGGGGCACGGCGCAGGATTTCCAAGTCGCGTTCGGTGTAGGCGAGTGCGCCACCGACATAACAGGGATTGATTCGGATGGTGTGGCATTGGAAGCGATCCAAGGGCTAAACGAAAAAATGGAGGCCGCAAAGCGCGGGGGGCAGAAGCACGGTTGGCGAGGCCCGAAGAAGAATTGAACCGTGTGGCGGCTGAGAATGAAGCGTTAAGGCGCGAAATTGCAGAACTTAAGCACTTGCTCCGTGAATTCGCTAAATGACGTTTGGCCCAGCGCCAATTTTTACGTACACCCACTTTGGCCAAAGCAGATGCAATGCGCGCACAGTCAACTACTTTTAGGGCAGAGTACGTGTTATAGCGTTTTGGCTGCCACGCAAGCAGTAGTTGGCTGTTCGGCCGGGCCGCGCGAAGGCTTGATGGGCTACCAGGATGTCAGTGGCGCGTCGCGCGATCCTGGCTGAACGTGTGGTGTCTGCTGTTTTCGCCCGGCCGCTGAATTTTGAAGGCAGGTGAGTGTGATGGCGCGCATAAGGGCAAAAGCGGTCGGAACCGGGGAGTCGCGGCTCTGGTGTATCCGCACTCAATTTTTGCGCAATTGCAGGTGTTCCTGTGGTTACGGGCTGACTGGTGTGCGCGGGCTGGTGCTGGCTCTGTCGGTCCTACGGATACGCGCATGGGTGAGATTGATTATTCTGCCAGGGACGCGTCGGGTAAAATACGGCGTTTTACGGGCTTGCGGAGCCAAACCAAAGCGTTTAGGCTGCGCTTGGATTTTGTGCAAACTGTTTCCTTACCCGAATCGAGGCCTGCGCTGACGGATCCAGCCCGAGCCGGATTAGCCAAAGAATTGGACTGCGTCTGTTTGGTTCGTGGGCGCCGTCGTTTTCACACCGACCTGTGCTCATCAACAGCGCGCTGGCCGGCAAAGGTGAGCCCATTTTCTGTCGTCGCCGGCGCAATAAGCTTGCTCGCCTCTGTAATCGCTCAGCGTGCGTCAGCGTCAGAATTGATTTTCTCGCCGGACCGTAAAACTTCAACCTGAAAAACACAAAATCGCGTGACAACCAAATCTATCGTTTCGCGGGCAGCATGCTTGCTGCTGTTTTGCTCATTCGTGTTTCTGCCTGGAGTCATTCTGGGCAGGGCAGCTTGACCCCGCCCGGGCCGCCGGAGCCGACAATGAAAACGCTGGCCCAGGTCGAGTCGCGCACGCCAATCTCAGGCGCGCCAATTACAATCACGACCTCAGGTTCGTATTACCTGACCACAAATCTGAGTGTTGTGGCGGGCACGGCCATCACGATCGCGACCAATGGCGTAACGCTGGACCTGAACGGGTTCACCATTTCTTCCACTGCACCCGGCGCGTTGGGCGCGTACGGCATCCTGATAAACAGCGGGCTGCGTGACATTACCATCCACAACGGTCACATCCAGGGTACGGCCACCAACGATGCGCAGGGCAACTTTGGTGGGGGCGGGTTCGCCTACGGGATATCGTATGTGGGCCAGGCACCCACGAACGCGCTGGTCTGGCGCGTGTCGGTCTCAAGGTGTCTGGGCGACGGAATCAATTTGGGCACGTTGTCGCCCACGCGCGCGGAAGATTGCGTGGTGCACGTGGCGGGTGCGAGTGGCATCGTAGCGAATGCGGTGAAAGGCTATGTAGCAATGAGCTGTGGGTACCCCGGGATATGGGGGAATGTGGTCTCGGATTGTCGCGGTCAGAGCATTGGCAACGGATCTGGGGTTTGTGCGGTCAATTCTGCCAATAACTGCTACGGTAGCGCAATAAATGCCGTCGGAGTTCAGGCCGGGGTGGCACAGAACTGCTGGGGCATAAGCAGCGCTGGCGACGGCGTTGAAGCGATTGTCGCGATGAATTGCCATGGCACCAGCAGCTCCGGCAATGGCATTACGGCGGGCGCCACCGCGCAGAACTGTTATGGCTCGGCAGGCGGTGCCGGCTCCGGTGTTTATGCCGTTAATGCCTTCAACTGTTACGGAATTGCCTCGGGCACGGGTGTGGATGTTTATGCGCTCCGGACAGCCAGCGGTTGCTACGGCAGCAGCACCTCTGGCACGGGCCTGTCCGCGCAGAACGCCGCATTTTGCGTTGGCAATCGCAGTGGTGGCATGGCGATCGAGGCCGCCATTGCCAACGGCTGTTACGCTTCCGCAGGGCCGAACCTCATCACGCACAAGTATAACATGCCGTAATGCGCAAGTCCGAAATCAGGAGCGCGAAATTAAAGCCGTAGCCAAGACCCGAATATCGAACCAAACCAAGGAAACCCACCATGAAAACCAGGACAACCATTGCGGTAGTAATCCTCCAGCTCTGGTCGCTTGGGGGGCATGCTGCTACGTTCACGGTGACCAGCACAAACGATGCCGGCCCGGGCTCGCTGCGCGAGGCCATTGAACGGGCCAACACGAATGCCGGACCGGACACGATTGCATTCAATCTGCCGGGCACGGGCGTAAGAAGCATCGTGTTGGCGTCGGCCCTGCCCGAGATAACCGACGCCGTGGTGATTGACGGGTACACGCAGCCGGGCAGCGCGCCCAACACGCTTTCAAACGGGTTCAACGCCACGCTCCTGGTTCAGATAGACGGGAGCAACTTGTTCATCGAGGATTGGGGGTTGTATCTGACCGGCGGCAACAGCACAGTGCGCGGGCTGATCCTGGTCGGGCTGCCCTCGGCAGGCATTTCGCTTTGGAACGGCGGCACGAACGTGGTCGAAGGCAATATCATCGGGTTGGATGCCGGCGGCGCCGCGCGCGGCAACCGGACCAGCGGTGTGTCGCTGTGGAACTCGGCCGGCAACCGGATCGGTGGCGACACACCTGCGGCGCGGAACGTGATCTCGGGCAACACGGGCACCGGCATCCTCATAGACGGCAGCGGCTCCACAAACAACCTCGTGCTGGGGAATTTTATCGGCACAGGGCTGACCGGCACCGAGGCGCGTCCAAATGGCGAGGCGGGCATTCGCGTCCAATATGCGTCTGGGACGCTGATCGGCGGCACAACCCCCGGCGCGCGAAACATCATTTCCGGCAACGGCCAGAACGGCGTGTTTCTGGCTTACTTTTCAGGCTCGAGCCGTGTGCTCGGTAATTTCATTGGCGCGGACGCGACCGGCGCGCTGCCGTTGGGCAACGGCGCGCACGGCGTGCGTATTGAAGCGTCCACCGACAACCAGGTGGGCGGCGCAGGCGCAGGCGAGGGCAATCTCATCGCGTTCAATACCGGCGACGGCGTGGCGGTGGTTGGCTCGACCTCGGTTAACAACGCGATTCGCGGCAACAGCATGTTCAGCAACGGCGGCTTGGGTGTTGACCTGGGCGATAACGGTGTGACGCCCAATGACTGGTACGACTGGGACAGCGGCCCGAATCTGTTGCAGAATTTCCCGGTCATCCAGGCTGCGACCTACACCCCCACCAATGTTGTTGTGCGCGGCTTTTTTGAGGGCCAGCCCGGCACATACCAAATCGACCTGTATGCCAGCGCTGAGTGCGACGCATCCGGTTACGGCGAGGGCCAGCAGTACCTTGGTTCAAGCTCGGTTTTGATCTGGGGCGGGCCGGGCGGCGCGTATTTCACCAACACATTTGCCGTTGCGCCCGCCGGCCCCTGCATCACGGCTGTCGCAACAGACGGCGCCGGGAACAGCTCCGAATTTTCGCAGTGTTTCACAGCGGTGGCCATCACGCCGCCGATGACATTTGTGGTGGTGAACACCAACGACAACGGGCCAGGCTCGCTGCGGCAGGCGCTGCTGGATTCGAACGCGCGTCAGGCGGCCGGGCCGAACACGATTCAATTCAACATTCCCGGCTCAGGTGTGCAGATCATCCGCCTGCTGACGCCGCTGCCGACCGTGACCCAACCCGTGATCATTGACGGGTACACGCAGCCGGGCGCGGCCACGAACACCTCGGCCCAGGCGTTTAACGGCACGGTGCTCGTCCAGTTGGACGGTGGGCGCGCGGGCGAAACCGCAGCCGGGCTTGTTTTCGCTTCCTCGAACAGCACGGTGCGCGGGCTGAGCGTGGTAAACTTTGCAGACGTTGCCATCAAGCTGCTCGGCGGCTCGGGCAACGTGGTGGAAGGCAACATTATCGGATTGGACACGACCGGCGCGGTGCTCGGCAACGGGGGCGGGATACTGGTCCAAAACTCGAGCTGGAACCGGATCGGCGGCACAGACCCCGGCGCGCGCAACGTGATTTCCGGCAATGGCTCGCATGCCATCGTCATGGAAGGCACGGCGTCAATGAACAACCTTGTGCAAGGGAACCTTATCGGCACGGATTTGACCGGCACGCAGCCGCGCGGCAACGCGAACGGACTCAGGCTTTACCAGGTTTATTTCAACACCATCGGCGGGACCAATCCTGGCGCGGGCAACGTAATCTCCGCCAACGACGGCCCGGGCGTGTATCTTGAATCCGCCGCGTACAACACCGTCCAGGGCAACCTGATCGGTACGGGCGCAAACGGCGCGGCCGAGCTTGGCAACGCCAACAGCGGCGTGTTTTTGCACGGTTCATACGGCAACGTGATCGGCGGCATCGAGCCGGGCGCAGCCAATACCATCATGTTCAATGCCGGCCACGGTGTCGTGGTCACTGGCAACAGCTCGACGGGTAACCGCATCCGTGGCAATCGCATCCATGCCAATGCAGGGCTTGGCATTGACCTGGGGGGCAACGGTGTGACCCCAAACGACACGACCGACTCGGACACCGGCCCGAACGGGTACCAGAACTACCCGGTCCTGACCAATGCAGTGCTGTCCGACTCGACGCTGACGGTCTCCGGCTACTTGCGCAGCCAGCCCAATCTATTGTACAGGCTGGATTTCTATGCCAGCCCGAGTGCAGATGAGTCCGGTTACGGCGAAGGCCAGACCTATCTCGGCTCCGCAAACTTGCAGATGGGTGAAATGTCGTACCAGAAGAACTTCATGGTAGTGTTGCCCGCTGCGACCGTCGGCTGGCGGATCACGGCCACGGCCACCGACCCGGCGGATAACACCTCCGAATTCAGCGCCGCCATTCCTGTGTTGAGACCCGACTCGACCGACCTCGCCATCTGGCAGGTCGGGCCGGACGGTCCCGCAAGTCTGCAATCCGGGTTCAGCTACACGCTGGTGGTCACCAACCAAGGCCCGGCCAATGCCGCAGGCGTGGTCGTTACCAACCTGCTGAGCGCCGGCGCAACTGTCACCAATGCAATCGCTTCCCAGGGCACCTGGGCATTCAGCGACGGTTTGCTCCGGTGGAACGTCGGCAGCCTGAACGCGCGCGGCAGGGCCACGCTCGAAGTCCAGGTGCGCCCGGCTTACGCCGGCCGATTCGAGGACACCGCCGAGGTTTGGTGTCCCCAGCACGATTACGAGCCGTACAACAACATGACCGACGGCGGTACGATGGTTTATACTGCGGTTGCCGACCTGATGATTTTCCAGCAGATCGCCCCCACAAATCTGCAAGCTGGCGGCACGGTGACCTGCTTCATCACGGTCAGCAACGCCGGCCCGGAGACAGTTAGCGATGCATTTGTCAGTGTGTCGCCGGGCTATCTATTGGCACCTGTTGCGGCCACGCCGTCCCAGGGCACGGTTCAACTGCGTTGGGGGCAATGCTACTGGCGGGCCGGGACCATCCCTGTCGGCGGGACAGCCACGCTCGTTGTCCAGGCCTTTGCGTGGGATGTCGGCACCGGTTTCGTTTATTCGGAAGCGGATTTCTCCGGTTACGACACCAGCAGCGAGAATGATTCGAAGGGGAACGATGTCACGATTACAGCCGGGCCCGGTGTGCTCCAGTTCGCCGGCCAGATGATAGTGCGCGAGGGCGCGGGCTTGGTCACTGCGACCGTTCAGCGTTCGGGCGGTGCAGTGGGTACTGTGCAGGTGAATTTCTTCACCATGCCCGGGTCGGCCTCATCGGGCCTCGATTACTCGCCGACCAACGGCGTGCTGCTGTTCACCAACGGCCAAACCGAGGCCACGTTCCAGGTGAACATTCTCGAAGACGCAGCGCCCGAGTGCAACGAATCGGTGCAGTTGGTGCTTGCCAATCCGACCGGCGGCGCGGTGCTCTTCGGCAACACCAATGTCACGTTGTGGATTGCCGACAACGACCTGCCGGCGCCCTCGGGCACACTGGCGGCTGTGTCAGTGTCCACCAATCAGCCGCCGGTCACGGGCAACAGCTCTTCATCGAGCGCCGCGGTCAGTGCCAATGGCCGGTTCGTCGCGTTTGCAAGCGGCGCAAGCGACCTGGTGCCCGGTGACGCGAACAACCAGCCGGATGTGTTCGTTCGCGACCTGACCACGGGCCTCACCACGCTCATCAGTGTGAACGCAGCCGGCACCGGCCCCGGCAACAACTACTCATACGCGCCGGCCCTTAGCGCAGACGGCCGCTATGTGCTGTTCTGCAGCTTCGCTTCGGACATCGTCACAAACGATTTCAATGAGGGCCCGGACATCTTCGTGCGCGATCGCATCACCGGCACTACTAAGCTGGTAAGCTGTAATGCTTCCGGGACAGCGTCGGGCAACAGTTATTCTTCTGAAGGCAAGCTCAGCGCCGATGGCAGGTTCGCCGTGTTCACAAGTTACGCTTCAGACCTGACCGGCGTGGCAGATGAAAACTGGACCGTTGATGTGTTCCTGCGCGACCTGGTTGCCGGCACGAACCTGCTCATAAGTGTGAATGCCAGCGGCAGCAAAGCCGGCAACGATTACTCGTTCATGCCAAGCGTTAGCGCAGACGGCCGGTACGTCGTGTTCGTGAGCCGTGCCAGCGACCTGGTGACGAACGATTTCAACGGCAGAGCCGACGTGTTCGTGCGCGATACGTTGACGGGTGTCACGCGCCTGGTCAGCGTCAATGCCGCCGGCACGGCCAGCGCGAACGGCGAGTCATACGACCCGGCCATTACCCCCGATGGCAGGTATGTCGTGTTCGGAAGCGAAGCATCAAACCTGGTGACCAACACCACGACAGGTGAGGGGAATGTGTACGTGCGCGATCTTGTAGCAGGGGTGACGCGCCTGGTCAGCGTGGACCACATCGGCGCGCAGGGCGGCAACTTTTCGTCCTACGGCTCGAGCATCAGCGCCGATGGCAGGTACGTCGTGTTTGCAAGCGAGGCCAACAACCTCGTCACCAATGATTTCAATGGTGATACATCCGATGTCTTCGTGCGCGACCTGGTCAGCGGCACCACCCGGTTGATCAGCCGGAATTGCGCCGGCACAGGCTCAGCAAGCGGCGGGTCCGACAGCCCACAAATCAGTGCGGACGGCCGATACGTCGTTTTCCTGAGCAGCGCAACCGACCTGGTGCCCGGTGAATTCGTAAATGGCGATGTGTTCCTGTACGACATGCAGACGCACATCATCACGCCGTTGAGCCGGAACGCGCAGAACACAGGCGGCGGCAACAGCTATTCAGGACCCGCGGCGCTCAGCGCAGATGCCAGCGTCGTTGCATTTGAAAGCTGGGCTTCCAACCTGGTGACAAACGATGCCAATAACGCGACGGACGTGTTCGTCTGGCGCAGGCCGGTAAGCGCGCCCGCGCCGAGCCTTTCCATCAGGCGCAGTGTTACAAACGTGATTGTGTCCTGGCCGCTCGCAGGCGCTGAAGGTTGGGTGTTGCAGGCCACCAACGCGCTGCCGCGCGTGTCTGCGGCCTGGCCGGTCATCCCGCCGCCGTACCAGACCAACGGCACAAACCTGCAGTACATCGAGCCGGCACCGGTCGGCAACAAGTTCTATCGCTTGCACAAACAGTGACAAAATATTCGAAGCACGAAACTCGAAATCCGAAACAAATTCAAAGCACAAAAAAACCAAAACAAACATCGGCCTGCGCGATCGCGCTTTGGAGTGCGGCAGCTCCCCGCCGCTTTCTCACAAGCGGTTCGGGTTACCAGCCCGTTGCTGGTGGGATTTGCCGGGATCGGACGGCTGGTGCAGCAGCTTGTTGAGTGAAACGGAAGGCCGACAATGACAAATCCGAATCCGAAACACGAGACCCGAAACAAATCCAAAGCACAAAACTGAAACGCCATGAAAACAAAACAAATTCCGCTCATGGGAGTAGCCGCTGCGCTGTTTTTGGCGTTGGGCATTCAGCATTCGGCCTTGTTTGGTCAGGGCAGCTTGACCCCGCCCGGGCCGCCAGCGCCAACGATGAAGACGCTCGCGCAGGTCGAGCCGCGCACGCCGATATCGGGCGCGCCGATTACGATCACCAATCCGGGCTCGTATTACCTGGCGACCAACCTGACCGTCAGCACCGGCGACGCAATCGTGATCGGCACCAACAATGTGACACTTGACCTGAACGGATTCACGATTTCTTCGACCGCCGCCAGTCCGACAGGCTTCGCCGTTCGCGTTCTGGGCGGTGTGTGTAATCTGAAAGTCATGAACGGGTTCGTCTCGGGCGGTGTGACAAACAGTGGCAGCATTTATTCGGGACCAGGGTTCCAATACGGCATTGCGTTCCTTGGTCTGTGGCCGAGCAATGTAACTGTGAGTGGCGTGCATGTTTCAGGTTGTATGGCCGATGCCATTAATGTTGGCGTTAACAGCTACGTCGAGTCGTGCGTGGTTCAATCTGTCGGTGGCTATGGCATTGTGGCAAGCACGGTCAAGGATTCGCGTGCTGTAGCTTGCGGTCAGACAGCCATTTCTGGCTCTCAAATTTTGAACTGCACCGGCGAATCTGTTTCGTCCGGTTCTGGAATTGATGCGAGCACGGCCATTAACTCTGCAGGCTATAGCAAGTACGGCGTCGGCCTCTCTGCCGGAGCGGCGCTTAATTGTTACGGCTCAAGTCAGAGCCAGGGGTTGTTTGCGCGCACGGCGCAGAACTGCTCCGGCTACGGCGACAGTGCCCAAGGGCTATGCGCTCAGATGGCCGTGAACTGCTACGGTTACAGCCGGACCAGCTATGGAGTCCACGCCACCTGTGCTCAGAACTGCGTTGGTTACAGCAGCAGTGGCGCGGGTGTGTACGCCGAGGCGATAGCCATAGCGTGTTTCGGCTGCAGCAGCACGGGGCCGGGAATTCAGGCTTACATTGCGAACTCGTGCCGTGTCTGGTGTGGCACAACGAACATCACGCACAAATACGACATGCCATGACCGGAAAATTCTTAATCCGAAGCACGAAATCAGAAACAAATTAAAAAATCCAGAACGGGATGAAATCTGGGGGAATCACGAAAACCGCCGCCCTCGCGCTGCTTGCAGCCTCGGGCATCCTGCCCTCGGCTTCGGCCTTCGAGGGGCGCATCAGGGCTGCCGTCACGCGCGGCGACGAGACGCAGACGTGGCTTTATACCGTCGGCACTGACTGTCTTCGCATCGAGCGCGGCGAAACGAACTGGCCGCACGCTATAAACCTCATTGCATTAGGCACGGGCGAAATCACGCTCGTGTTTCCGCACAACCGCAGCTTTGTGCGGCTGAGAAGCGTAGCGGCGGGCGTCCCGCCTGCCGGTGAGGGCGGCATCCTGCCGCCCGAATCGGAGCGCAGATTCCCGCAGGCCACAGGCCGCGGCGTTCAGAATAAGCCGGGCACGATACCCGACACTACGGTAGGCATGATGCCTCCCGCTATACCAGTCACCATCGGTCCAACCAATCTCCCGGGCGCGCCGTCCATGCCCGCATTACCTCAGATGCCGCAATTGCCGGCGGGTGTTGGTCCTCAGCCCGTTCCGTTCGGCGCGACGCCGAACGCGGGAGGCGGGACGCCCGCGCCCCCCATGCCCATGATGCCGATGATGCCAATGGAAATGATGGAGAAGCTCGAACTCAACGCCACCGGTCAGAAAACCAATCTGCTGGGCTACGCCTGCGAAAAGTTTGAAATTAGACATGGCGGCGAGGTGATGGAGATCTGGGCCACGGACAAGCTGTTGCCGTTTCGGCCCTGGCTGGCCAATCAGCCGCCGCGTTTTGGCCCGCGGATGCTCGAGGAACAATGGGGCGCATTGCTCCGGGCAAAGAAACTCTTCCCGTTACTTGCTGTCTTGAAGTTCGAGAACGGCCCGGAACGGCTGCGCTTCGAGGTCAGAGGCATCGAAGTGGAAACGGTTGTTGATCCCGAGGGCGAACTGTTCCGGCCTCCCAAAGACTACCGTGAAATCGAGCCGCTGCAGTTTTAAAAAATGAAGACGCCAGAATGTAGAATGAAGAAAACAGAAGAAGAAAGGACCAGGAAAATGAAACTGACACTTCAGCAAAACACAACGGTAGGGCGCGCAGTCACCTGCGCGCCGCTGGTGGGGAGTCGAGCTTCGACCGGCGCGCACGGAGCGACGCGCCCTACCAGGGTTGCCCACCTTGCGCTGGCGCTGGTTTCAGCCTTTATCTTTCAGCCTTTGGCCTTGTTTGGTCAGGGCAGCCTCACGCCGCCGGGCGCCCCGGCGCCAACGATGAAGACGCTCGCGCAGGTCGAGCCGCGCACGCCGGTGTCGGCGCTGCCGTGCGCCATCACCAATGCCGGGTCGTATTACCTCACTACCAACCTGATCGGAGTGAGCGGCGCTAGTGGCATCACCATCACCGCTAGCAACGTGACGCTGGACCTGAACGGGTTCGCATTGATAGGCGTGCCGGGCTCTGTGCACGGGATTCAGGTCGCGTCTGGCGCCACGGGCCTGTGCGTGCGCAACGGCGTCATTCGCCGCTGGGGCAGCAGGGGCGTGGATGCCGAGGGAAGCGACGGCGCCGTGTTTGAGGACCTGCGCGTATTGGACAATGGCAGTTGGGGTCTCGCTTCGGGCCAGCGCAGCGTTGTCAGGAATTGCACGGCGATCAAAAACCGCGGGCGCGGCATTGCAGTGGATTACCACAGTGTGGTTACCGGCTGCCTGGCTGCGGAGACCGATGGGGACGGCTTTTTCTCGCCCAACGGCGTGACGATGCGCGACTGCCTGGCCATGAACAACGCCGGCAACGGATTCACTCCGGCCGGGGTAAGCGTGCTCACCGGGTGCACCAGCCGCGACAACTGGGGCGCAGGGTTTTGGGTCGGTGACGGCTCGTCGGTTGTCAACTGCACGGCCACAGCCAATGGCGGGCCGGGTGTATGGGCCGGGCTGTCCACCGTGGTTAAGGATTGCTCGCTCAAGAATAACGGCAACGGCGGCGTAGTGGCGCAGGACAATTGCACCATCCGCAACTGCGTGGTCCGCCAAAACGCCGGCCCGGGCGGCATCGAGGTTCAGTCTGCCTGTCTCGTGTTGGACAACACCTGTTTCGAGCACGGCGACGAAGGCAACCATGTTCCCGGCATTCGCGTCCGTGGCGGGGGCAACCGCATTGAAGCCAACAACGTGTGCAGCAACCGCGTCGGCATCGTGGTGGAGGGCACGGGCAATTTTGTATTTCGCAACACTGCCATAGGCAACACCTTTGGCAATTACACCAACGCTCCGGGTAACGTCGTCGGCCAGATACTCAACGTCACCGGCGGCGCCACCGTTACCAACGCCAATCCGTGGGCGAATTTCTCGTACTGAACCTTGGAACCGCGAAAAAGTCCGGAGCACG
>JANWZY010000072.1 GCA_025061935.1 Verrucomicrobiia bacterium | reverse complement strand
AATAGCTATTTGGGTCTTGATAGCTCGGCAGATAAGTTCTGACTAAGACGTTCTGCTCGAGCATGGCTAGGTGAGAGAAATGAAGAAATGCTTTCAGCTTGCAACGTTACTTCGGGGTACACCTGCCGAATACTCGAAGCGGATTTACGTTTCGGGCACGATTCATCCGTATGTGCGTGTCCCGATGCGTGAAGTTGCGCTTGCCTCGAGCAAGGCAGGGTGTGGCAAGGCCGAGCCGAGGGCGCATGTCCGCATTTACGACACCACTGGGCCGTGGGGCGACCCAGAGTTTGAAGGGACCATATCGGAGGGGTTGCCACCGTTCCGACTGGAATGGATACGAATGCGGGGCGATGTGGAAGAGGTGCGGGTGCGTCGGTGCTCATTGGATGGTGAGGGGACTGGGTTGGATAATTTGCTTTTCGGTGGTCGGCCGGTGTTGCGCGCCAAGCCTGGTCGGAAGATTACTCAGCGCGCCTACGCGCGGGCGGGCATAATTACGCCGGAAATGGAATTTGTCGCGATCCGCGAAAACATGCGCGTGGCGGATACGCGACGCGTTCCGGACGGCGCGACTCGGGTGAGTGATGTACCTCGCACCCCCAGCTCTATAACCGGGCGGGATAGTGATTCGGTACCGCTAGTGTTGCGCCGGTTCCCGCAACGCATACCTGCTGAAATCACGCCCGAGTTTGTCCGCCAAGAAGTTGCTGCAGGTCGCGCAATTATACCGGCCAACATCAACCACCCGGAGTGTGAGCCAATGATCATCGGGCGCAACTTTCTGGTGAAGATAAACGCGAACATCGGCAGCAGCGCGCTTGCGTCTGGTCCGGAAGCCGAGGTCGAAAAAATGCTTTGGGCTATTGGTTGGGGTGCTGACACCGTGATGGACCTTTCAACGGGGCGTGACCTTTATCTTACGCGTGAGTGGATTTTGCGAAATTCACCTGTGCCCATTGGGACAGTGCCGATTTACGAGGCGGTGGAAAAAGTCGGGGGTAAACCCGAAGAGCTTACTTGGGACGTGTTCCGCGAAACACTTATCGAACACGCCGAGCAAGGGGTTGATTACGTCACTATCCATGCAGCGTTGCTGTTGCGATTCATTCCTTTGGCTGTAAATCGTGTCGCGGGCATAGTCAGCCGCGGCGGTAGTATAATTGCCAAATGGTGTCTAGCGCATAATCAGGAGAATTTCCTTTACACGCATTGGGATGAAATCTGCGAAATCTTGGCTGCCTACGATGTAGCGGTGAGCATTGGGGATGGTTTGCGCCCAGGCTCGATTGCCGACGCAAATGACGAAGCGCAGTTCGCCGAGTTGCAAGTACAGGGTGAGCTAACGCGGCGCGCGTGGGAGCATGATGTGCAGGTTATGAATGAGGGGCCAGGCCATGTGCCGCTACACTTGATCGAGGAGAATATGATAAGGCAGCTCGAATGGTGCGCCGAGGCGCCGTTTTACACGCTTGGGCCTTTGGTGACGGACGTTGCTGCGGGGCACGATCATTTGGCCAGCGCAATCGGCGCGGCGATGATCGGGTGGTACGGCGCAGCGATGCTTTGCTACGTCACGCCGAAAGAACACCTTGGGCTACCAACCAAGGAAGACGTGAAGGCTGGCGTCATAGCGTACAAAATCGCTGCGCATGCGGCCGACTTGGCGAAGGGCCACCCTGCGGCGCGTCACCGTGACAATGCACTTAGCATGGCCCGCGCCGAGTTCCAGTGGGAAGACCAATTCAACCTCTGTTTAGACCCTGTCACTGCACGCGCATATCACGATCAGACGTTGCCAGAAGACAGCGCGAAACTTGCGCATTTCTGCTCGATGTGCGGCCCGCAGTTCTGCGCGATGCGGATCACCGAACAAGTCCGCAAATTACTCGCTGGGTAGGGCCCTTCAGGAAACAGGCATTTATACGCATTGTGCGGATTACGAAGCTGCAGACTTCCGCAAGTACTCTGTCTTGCCGAAAGTGTCCCGTCGGTAAAGCAAAGAGTGTTGACGTCGGATTAACGCGCCGAGAACGGTTCCCGTAACTTACGGCAATGACAGAGCTTAAAAACCGGGGAAAAGGCGGACTGCGACAGCCTACTCGCCCTGGGAGCATAGCTGCCTCGCTGGCGGTGCCCGGCCTTGTTACCATTGGGGCCGGTGTGATGACTTTCTTTATGGTCATCCAGTCGTTGATGAAAGTTTCCAAGGCGCTCGTGGCCGGCTGTGCCGTGTCAAATCGTATCGAGTGAAGTAATAACCCGCGACAGTGGCGATAAAGCTTCCTACAGGTTCGTGGTCCGCTACCGGTACAGCTTCCAGGGGGTTACCCATGAATCGAGTCGGTACGATTTCATGCCGGCGACTTCAGGCAGCCGAAGCCACGCGGAGGCAGTGACCAACCGTTATTCGGTCGGCAGTACAACGGCCTGTTATGTTAATCCCGGTGATCCGAGCGAAGCTGTGCTGCGGCGCGAATTTGTTGCAGGGTGGTATATGCTGGTTCCGCTGGCATTTTTTTTCGTTGGGTGTGGCCATGTTTGTACAGCGTATCCGAAACCAGCGGCGCCGGCAGGCTACACCTAAATTGCCCTGTGAAACACGTGCGGATTGGGCTGCGGGGCGCGTTGTTTGCAACTCGCGCAGCACATGCGAGTCGCTTGGGTTTCCGCGCTCTTTTGGAATGCAATTGCGTGGCCCGTAACCGTTGTGCTGATGCCAGGCGCAGTGGCTCAAAACAAAGCCGCTTTGGCGCTGATGGTGTTCCCGGCGGTTGGGTTGGGGCTTGTCAGTTGGGCAGTGCGCGCAACGTTGCGCTGGCGCAAGTCGGCGAATCGATTCTGGAGCTTGCGACTGTGCCTGGCGTGATTGGTGGAGCGTTGGAGGGGCGCATCCGGCTGCGCCCCGCCCCATACGCCCTGAAGACGGGTTTACGTTAAAACTAAGATGCATTCGGCGGTATGTCTCAGGCACGGGCAAAAGAAGCACCACGCATGAGTCAATTTTGTGGCAGGATGAAGCTCGCGTTGATTTTGATTTCACCGATACGGTGCCCGTGTTATTCGCCGTCCCTGTTGAGTGTCCCTAGACAAACAGCGACAATCCGCATGACCGGATACTGTGGCAGCTCGAGGCGACAGCGCGCCTGCCAGGGGTCGATTACGTTGCACAATTCGAAGTGCCAGTGTTCCATGTTGCGCCGAGTGCACAAACGGGTGAACAGATCGAGGCGTCCGAGCGTGCGCAACTCAAGCGCCAAGCCGAACTTGCGGATTTCCAACCGCCACCAGACTTTCCCATACGCGTGGAATGGCGGCCTGACAGCAGTGCCGAGTTCTTTTTTCCACCGGCGCGAAATCGTAGGCTGGCTGTATTGTTGACCGCGTTTTGGGGTCCTGTGGACCGGACTTCTTGTGGTCGTCATTTACTTTGGAGCGCCAATTTTATTCGATGTTGCTTTTGCTTTAGCAGACGTGGTTGTATTGTACAGCGCGCTAAACGAATGGTTCAGCAGGCACCGTGTGGTGGTTGACCGTAACGGAATCACGTTCACTGGCGGTTTGTTCGGTGTCGGCTCTCGAACAATGCCAGCATCAGATATTGCGGACGTAACCGGTGTGACAGGTGCAACGGCTCAGGCAGGTATGGCGCTGATTCTTTATTGCGACATTCAGATCAAACTTCGATCTGGCGGCACACTTGTCGCTGCACGCGGCATCGAAGGCAGTCGGGAAGCGCACTGGTTGGCAGGGCAAATGTTGTGCGCGCTTGGGCGGTAGGGTGGGTGAGACGTGCGCGCGATTGCAACATCGGATGCGCGTAGCTTTTGACGAGGCGCTCGGGCCGCGGGCTTTTGGGTGTACAATCTCGGCAAATCTTTGCGATTGGTCGGCGGTCGGGGCAATTTTTTGCGGACGGGAAGCGGGCGGTGTCCTTGCAAGTGCACCCGGTCAAACTTATACTGCGCGGGTGCTGGACATTAGACTGATTCGGGAGAAGCCGGATTTTGTGCGTGCGCGCTTGGCTGCGCGCGGGGCAGGGGACGAAAAAGCCGTGGACGAGATCCTACGGCTCGACGAACAATGGCGCAAACTGGTTGGCGAAATTGATGTGTTGCGTGCCCGGCGCAACCAGGTGTCGAAGGAGATTGGTATTTTATTGGCTCAGAAGAAGTCTGCCGAGGCCGAGGCGAAGAAAGCTGAAACGCGCGAGATAGGCGACCGGATAGCCGCGCTGGAAAAGCAGCTAGCCGAGGTGGAAACGATGCGGCGCCAACTGTTGCTGCGGCTTCCAAATCTGCCGCATGAGACAGTCAAGGTTGGGCGGTCGGCCGAGGATAACACGGTTGTAAGGGTTTGGGGTGAGAAGCGCGAGTTCGACTTCAAGCCGCGGACCCACGTCGAGTTGTGCGAGTACCTGGGTTTGGCTGACTTCGCGCGCGGCGCGAAGCTGTCCGGTAGCGGGTTTGTCCTTTTAATGAACATGGGCGCAAGGCTCGAGCGGGCGCTGATCCAGTTCATGCTTGAGCTGCACACGCGTCAGCACGGTTACATCGAGACGTGGCCGCCGCTGCTGGTCGGTCCACAGTGTCTTGAAGGTGTGGGCCAGTTCCCTAAATTTGAGGACCAGTACTACGCAGTGCGCGAGGGCACAGATAACAGCACTTTGGGGAAACTGTATCTCATACCCACAGCCGAGACCCCTTTGGCCAACATACACCGGGAAGAGATACTGCCCGAGGAACGGTTGCCGATTTATTACTGTGCTTACACGCCGTGTTTTCGGAGCGAGGCCGGCGCAGCAGGTGTCAGCACGCGCGGGATGATACGTGTGCATCAGTTTGACAAAGTTGAGCTGGTCAAAATTGTGAAGCCCGAGGAAGGTTACGAGGAATTGGAGAAAATGGTCCGCGATGCAGAGCGCGTGCTGCAAATGTTGGGATTGCATTATCGGGTTGTGGAGCTATGCACGGGTGATCTCGGCTTCGCCAGCGCGAAAACGTACGACATCGAGGTTTGGGCGCCGGGGCAGGGGAGCTATCTTGAGGTTTCGAGTGTGTCCAACTGTGAGGATTTCCAGGCGCGTCGGATGAATCTGCGTTACAAAGCCAAAACTGGCGAAAACAGGTTCCCACACGTATTGAACGGGAGCGGCACCGCATTGCCGCGGGTTTTTGTAGGGTTGATTGAACAGTATCAGCAGGCTGACGGTACGGTGTTAGTACCTGAAGCGCTCCGGCCGTATTTGGGAACCGACCGTATCACGTCCTGAGTCTTTTATTGGATGCCATGCGGGTTCTAATTGCTAGCAGCGAGGTCTATCCCTATTCGAAGACCGGTGGGCTTGCGGATATGGTCGGGGGCCTTGCCAAATGGCTGGCACGCTCCGGGAATCAAGTTACTGTGGTAACGCCGTTGTACGGGGGCATCCGCGAGCGATTCCCGGAAATGACCCTATGGCACCGAGAAATTTCGCTGTTGCTCGGCCGTGCCACGATCTGGGCCAGGATATGGATTCTGGAGCCTGAGCCGAACCTTCGGGTCTGTTTCGTTGACAGCGAATTTTATGAAGGGCGTGAGCCTTACCAGAATGCCGGTGTGGACTATTCCGACAACGCTGAGCGGTTTATTTTCTTTTCCAAGGCTGTTGCATATTTGGCGCGGCACCTTCAACCGGAACCGGAAATAGTGCATTTGCACGACTGGCAGACTGGGGTAGCAGCACTGATAATTTGGCATCAGCGTTGGCGTGAAGGTTGGACATCAGCACCCAAAGTGTGTTTTACTATTCACAACCTTGCATATCAGGGGTTGTTCGACCCGGGCAAATTCGCGCTCACAAATTTGCCATGGGACTACTTCAGTCCAGACGGTGTGGAGTTTTACGGTCAACTGAACTGTTTAAAGGCGGGCATTGTGTATGCGGACGTGATTACAACGGTCAGCCCGCGTTACGCATACGAGATAACAACCCCCGAGTTTGGCTGTGGAGTGGAGGGCGTGCTACGGAAACGCATTGATGATCTGATCGGCGTGTTGAACGGTGTTGACTACGAGGAATGGGACCCTGAGCGCGACCCGTTCATCGAACACCGTTTCTCTATTCGCAATCTTCGCGGTAAAGCGGCGCAAAAATCTGCGTTGCAGCGTGAGCTTGGGTTGCCAGTTTCTTCGGCGACGCCGCTTTTTGGTATCGTAACACGGTTGGCTGCGCAGAAGGGCTTGGACATTCTGGTTGGCGCTCTTGCGGAAGTGCTGCCGGCGGCTCAGATGCAATTTGTGTTGGTCGGGACCGGGTCGGTGAGCCTGTACAACGCTTTCGCTCGACTGGCAGTTAGTTTCCCCGACAAGGTATCTGCTAACCACCGTTTCGATCAAGGGCTGTCCCACAGGGTTATCGCAGGTTGCGATTTTTTTATTGTACCGTCCCAGTTTGAGCCTTGCGGGCTAAATCAGATGTACGCGCAACGTTATGGCACTATCCCAATCGTCAGGCGTACCGGCGGCCTTGATGACACAGTTGTTGACGCCAGGGAAAACGCGGACGGTGCCACAGGTATCAAGTTTTCAGAGTACTCAGCACGTGCGCTTGCAAAAGCGATCGCCAAGGCGCTGGCTTTGTACAAAGACAAGCCCCTGCTTCGGCACTACCGCAAAAACGCGATGGCCGCCGATTTTTCTTGGCAACGGACTGTGAGGGAATACGAGACCGTGTACCAAAGATTGCTGTTCGCGCGTGACCAAATACCTCTGTAGAGCCTTTAGCATTTCCCGGACAATCTGACCGCCGGAGTGCACCTGACGATTTCTTGTGGACGCTTTTCTCGCTTGGGCGGGTTTTTTCGCCATGATTTATGAACGGTGCGGTTAATTTTTGAGCTTGCGGTTCGATCGCCCGGTTTGGACACGCGGGTTTTTGCTTATCGCGTCCTTTAAATGCGCATGTTTTGACTCCACGATAGCTGTGGTTTTTAAGACGGCGCCAATGCATATAACATACATTGTGCGACACAAATGGTAATGCATTTGTTACTCAGTTTGTTTTTGGCACTTCATCGAAAATTTTATGCACTAGGAAATTGAGAGAATGTTGTTTGAAGCGCCAAGTTCTTGAGTCGGTCGGTTTGGTGCAAAAAGGACGCCAATCATGTTCGAGGATTTGAGCGTGGATAGTCTGCTTCAGAATAGTCTGAAACTGCTATGTAGCAAGTGGCGGCAGTTGGGGGGAGTGATTCGAGTAGGATTCCGCTTAAAGATAGCCGAGACCGAAACGTTGTGAGATCGGCCAGTAAACGAAGAAAGCCTTGCCGATAACCTTTTCGCGCGGGAAAGCGCCCCAAAAACGAGAGTCGAAGCTGTTAAAGGTGTTATCGCCAAGCACGAAGTAGTGATTCAGGGGCACTTTGTATTCCCTGCCGAGCTCTAGAAGGCCACGGAGTTCGTGGCCCAAGTACTGATTCGGTTCGTATGGGATGGTTGTTGCATTGCGTGGCGGATTGCCAAACGAGTACAGGTTGCAGAAAGGCTTTGCTGTTGGGACGATTGATTTCCCGTTCACTGTTAGGTGTCCGACGAGACTCGAGCCGCTGAATGGCGCGCCGGTGATGATGTAGTCTTTTTCGAGTGCAAGTACCTCCCCACCGAGCCCGACCAAGCGCTTGATGTAGTAAGTGTTTTGCTGGTCCGGCGGCATCGCAGTGATGCCGCGCGTTTCGAATACGACGATCTCACCTCGGCGTGGCCGACGGAAACTGTACGTAAACCTGTCAACGAACAGGTAATCGCCGGCGACGACCTTAAGCTTTACCACTTCTTCACCTTTGCGGTAGAACCTCCCGAGCTGTAGTCCCGCTCTTGCTTCAAGTGTTCCTGCGGGCGGCGCGCCGTAGTCAGGTGGGAACCAAATCACGTGCCATTTCCCGCCGATTTTCACGCGCTGAAAGATGCTGAAAATGACCGGCGGCCACGGTTTACCAACAGCTTCCAATGGCCCGTCGGTTTTGGCGACCAGGTGTACATAGCGGACGCCTGCGAACCAATCGCGGAGGCGAGCCAGGCCTTTCGGCAACTCGAATTCGGGATGGTTGATCAGATTTGTGGATGTGACCCCCCACAATGTCGGTTGCATTGAACCTGTGGGTATCTTGAACGGCTGCAGAAAAAACGTGCGAATGCCCATTGCTACAGCAATTGCCACCAGCAGCACTTCAACGTTTTCACGCCAGGCGCGGTGTGGATACGGTATAAGCCATTTGTTTGCCGCTGTTTCGAGCGCAGCAATTTGATTTCGCAGTTCTTGTTTGGGGGCGCCTTTTGCAATAGCTACCCGCAGCGTTTCCAATGCATTACTCAGGTTAGATACGGCTTGAGCCGATAGAATGTCGGACTGCGCTCTTAACAGTTTGCGTACGTGCCTGTGCGCGGCCACGGCTTCCCGGACGGTTTTGGAAGCGAACCACCTGAGGATGTTCCTGGCACGATTCATGTCGCTATGCGAAATCGGGTTCGGGGCAGTGCGCGGTGAAATTCACGGCTTTTCACATGCCAGCGGTATCGTATTGAAACAAGCCTGCACCTTGCTGCTAGCAGCGTGGTACGCTGGTCGTGCATTCATATTTTCAAAACCTCGAGGAAAGCCTCTGGCGGAATGTTGACCTTGCCAAAGGTTTTCATGCGTTTTTTGCCCTCCTTTTGCCGTTCGAGTAGTTTGCGTTTTCGCGTGATGTCGCCGCCGTAACACTTGGCTGTGACGTCCTTGCGCAGCGCACTGATAGTTTCTCGGGCTATGATTTTACCGCCGATAGCGGCCTGAATTGCGATCTGGAACTGCTGGCGCGGAATAAGTTCTTTGAGTCGTGCGGCCAGTGCCCTGCCCCGCGCTTCTGCCTTGGTCCGATGTACTATGCACGAAAACGCGTCCACAGGCTCGCCATTGACGAGCATTTCAAGCTTGACCATATCCGATTCTGCGTACCCGGCTTGTTCGTAGTCCATCGAGCCATAGCCGTGCGTAATGCTTTTGATGCGGTCGTGGAAATCAACCAAAATTTCGTTAAGCGGGAGGATGGCGGTGAGCATGACCCGTTTCGGGTCGAGAGTTTCAGTATGGTCGAGCGAGCCGCGTTTCTCTGTAATGAGGGCCAACATGTCCCCAATGTTCTCGTTTGGGCAAATGATGTATGCGTTGACGATAGGTTCTTCAATTTTTTCGATGTAGTTGGGTTCGGGCAAAAGCGCGGGATTATCTACAAGTTTCACTGTTCCGTTCGTGAGCGTGACCCGATAGACCACGCTTGGGTACGTGGCGATGATGTCCATGTCGTATTCGCGGCGGAGCCGCTCTTGGACGATCTCTAGGTGTAGTAGTCCAAGAAACCCGCATCTGAACCCGAAGCCCAGCGCGACCGAAGTTTCCGGCTGGTACACGAATGCCGGGTCGTTTAACTGCAATTTTGCCATGCTGGCTTTTAACCGTTCGTAGTCTGCATTGTTTACCGGGTAAATCCCGCAAAACACCATGGGGTGGACTTCTTTGAACCCCGGCAGAGCGGGCGCAGGATTGCGCCAGTCGGTAATTGTGTCGCCAATTTTCAGCTCGAGCGGACTTTTAATGTTGGCGGCCACGTATCCCGTTTCGCCCGCCTCGAGTTTTTCGCGCGCGTATGGCTTAGGATTGAAGCTGCCTACTTCTTTGACTTCGTAAACTTTGCCTGTATGGGCGAGTTTGATGTGCATCCCTGGGCGCAGCACGCCTTCGAAGACCCGCACGTGCGCGACCACCCCTTTGTAAGTATCAAAGCATGAATCGAACACCAGCGCTTGTAGCTTCCCATGCCCTGTCGGTTTCGGCGGCGGTATGCGCTGGATTATTGCTTCCAAGATATCGTCAATGCCGATCCCTTCTTTGGCGCTGGCCAAGATGGCGGTGTCTGCCGGTATGGCCAAGATCTCCTCCAATTGAGCTTTGGTTTGAGCTATATTCGCGTGTGGCAGGTCGATCTTGTTTATCACCGGGATTATCACAATGTTGTGCCTTGTTGCCAAGTGCACGTTTGCGACCGTTTGAGCTTCGACCCCTTGTGATGCGTCAACAACGAGAAGTGCGCCTTCGCACGCACTGAGGCTGCGCGCGACTTCGTACGAGAAGTCCACGTGCCCGGGCGTGTCAATGAGGTTCAGCTCGTATGTCTCGCCATTGCGTGCCGTGTAATACATTGTGACCGGATGCGCTTTAATGGTGATGCCGCGCTCGCGTTCCAGGTCCATTGAATCGAGGAACTGTTCTTGGAATTCGCGTTCGGAGATCAGGCCGGTGCGCAGCAGCAACCGGTCAGACAGGGTCGTCTTACCGTGGTCGATGTGCGCTATAATGCAGAAGTTCCTGATATGAGCTATGTCCATTTCCGCTCTCCGTAGTCCGCTAGACTATGCAAACGTGTTGGGTAGCGGAAGCAAATTCGCCGCTGCGCTCAAGCGCGTCTTGGGGTGCATGTCAGTGAAGCTTTAGACCGCACGCGTCAACCTCACACCTAAGCGCAATAGCTTTTCGACCTCGCTGTCGGTTGGTGCTTCTGCGTAGATGCGGAGGATTGGCTCGGTACCAGAACCGCGCAGCATGAGCCAAGAGGTGTTGGCTGCTACGAGCTTGACCCCGTCGAACGTTTTTACCTCTTTCACTGGCGAGCCGAGCAGGTGCGTGGGCGGGTTCAATTTGAGGTACTCCATAAGTGCGGCGCGTTTTTCCAGCGGGAATTCGGTGTCAATGCGCCCGTACCTGTGCGTGCCGAATTCCTTTTCCAACCGCCCGAGCAGCCGTGTGATTGGCACACGTTCGGTCGCAAGCAATTCAAGTAACATGAGTCCTGCGGCCAATCCGTCGCGCTCGGGTATGTGGCCGTGGAATCCGATACCGCCGCTTTCTTCGGCGCCGAGCAACACGTCGCCTTTGAGCATTTCTGCGCAGATATATTTGAACCCGACGCCGGTTTCGAGTAGTTCCAACCCGTAAGCGGCGCACATTTTGTCGAGCATTGACGTGGTCGTCAGTGCTTTAACGACGCGTCCCCTGCCCTGTCGGTTTTTGACCAGGTGGTAAAGTATCAGGCAAATGATTTGATGCGTCGTCAGGTATCGCCCGTGCCCGTCCATTCCGCCTACGCGATCGCCGTCGCCGTCGGTGACCACGCAGATGTCGTGCGGATACTTTTTCAAAAACGCTTTGCTCCGGACGTAGTTTTTCTCGATCGGTTCGGGGTTTAGGCCACCGAATAACGGGTCGTGTTGGGCGTTGAGGGTGGTGACCTTGCAGGTCGTGCCTGCAAGCAACTGTTCGAAGCAACCGGCTGCGGAGCCGAACAAGGCATCATGCGCGAGTCGAATGCCTGCGCGCGCGATCAACTTGAAGTCAACGAGTCGTTTGACTGCCGCATAGTGTTGTGGGCGCAGGTCCTTCACAATTACGCGCTTTTGCTTCATTGCGTCCGCAAGTGCGATGTGCCTGACCGGGTTTTTGTCCACAAAGATTTCGACGCCCTGGCAAATGGCTGGGTCGGCGGAGCCGCCGTAGTGGGCCTTGAGTTTGAAGCCGTTGAACTTGGGCGGGTTATGACTTGCAGTGATCATCACTCCGCCTACGGCCCGCATTTGTTTGACTGCATACGACACAGTTGGTGTCGGTGAGGCCACAGATGTGAGAACGACCTTGAACCCGTTTGCTGCAAAGACCTCGGCTGCGCGCGCGGCGAATTCGTCCGAGAGGAACCGTCGGTCGAAACCGATCACGACTTTCTGTTCTGTCCCGGGTACCGGG
>JANWZY010000071.1 GCA_025061935.1 Verrucomicrobiia bacterium | reverse complement strand
CCAACTCGAAGAACACGGACTGAAACGCTCGCAGGTGAAGCTGCCGGATACCACGTTGCGCCGACTCATTCAGGGATACACGCGCGAGGCAGGTGTGCGCGAGCTCGAGCGCGAAGTCGCGGCGCTGGCGCGTAAGGCAGCGCGCAGGTTGGTTAGCGGGAACCATCGCAAGACCAGGTTTGTGATCACTCCGGACACGCTGCCGAAGCTGCTTGGCCAGCCCCGGTACGTCACTGAGACGGCGCAGAAGATACGGGATGTGGGCATCGCGATCGGTCTGGCGTGGACGCCCGTCGGCGGCGAGGTTTTGTACATCGAAGTGACCCGCATGCCTGGCAAGGGTAACCTGCTCTTAACCGGGTCGCTCGGCGAGGTCATGAAAGAAAGCGCGCAGACCGCAGTGAGCTATCTCCGTAGCCAAGCAGAATCCTTGGGATTGGCTCTAAACGACTACAGCAAATACGACTATCACATACATGTGCCGGCAGGAGCAACGCCCAAGGACGGGCCGAGCGCGGGCGTCGCGATTGTGGCGGCGTTGGCCTCGCTGCTGACCGGTCGGCGCGTACGGTCCGATGTAGCCATGACCGGCGAGATCAGCCTGCGCGGGCGGGTCTTGCGCGTCGGCGGCGTGAAAGAAAAGGTGCTGGCTGCAATTCGGTTCGGTGTCCAGCATGTCATCTTGCCGGTACAGAACCGCACCGACTGGGTCGAATTGCCCCCTGACGTGCGCAAAAAGATTCGCGTGCATTTCGTCAGCCGCGTCAACGAAGCAATTCAGCTTGCTCTGGAACCGAAGTGACACGCGCGCCCGGCCAGACCAAAAGAGTTTTGGTTTTTGCAGTTGCCGTCGGCACTGTAGCCGCGTTGGCCATCACTGACAAAGCTGCGCTTAGCCAGGAAGATGCAGGCGCGGCCATTGCCGCTGAGTTGCGCGCGCAATGGCCCGCCGAGAACGTAGTCCAAACCGGGTGGCTCAGGATACGCGATTCAAAAGGCGTACGCGCCGAGCTGCGGCTCAAATGCGAAATAGTTGTCACGCCCACGAACTGGGCCTGCACGTTCAGTGTGCTTGGGTCGAACACGACCAACACCCTCGAGCAGTTGCGCGTAATTCATTCCGCCAATTGCGCCGGTGAGTACGTTTGGACACGAGCGGAACCGCCACAGGGTTCAGGCGCGCCCGGGCCGCACCAACAGCTCAGTTGGACCGGCACACGGTGGCAGTGCGCATTCGCAGGCTCGGATTTCTGGGCGGTTGATCTAGGCCTGGAGTTCCTCTGCTGGCCGCATCAACGCCTGCTCAAGCGCGAGATGCGCCGGAGCAGGTTTTGCGACGTGCTCGAAAGCACGAACCCGGCGCCCACCCCGGATGGGTACTCGCGCGTCGTTTCATGGATTGATACCGAGACGCGTGGAATCGTCCGCGCCGAGGCGTATGACGCGAACAACAAGTTGCTCAAGGAATTCGAGCCGAAGGAGTTCAAAAAGGTCAGCGGCCGATGGGAGCTGCGCCAGATGCGCATCCGCAACGTCCAAACTGGTTCGCAGACAATCTTCGAGCTTGACAAATCGGGCGGTTAAAAACCCGGCCTCGCGTCGGCCTTAAAACTCACTCGGGCCATCACGCGGCACCTCTTTTGCGGCAGTTTCAATGCTGGCAGGTGACCCGCCCCGAGCCGCGTCAGCGTTTTTAACGGACCAGCCGCAGCGCCGTTTGCTTTTCGATCTCGTGCGCAAGGTCAATGTCGCGGCCGCCTGCGGGTGTCCGCGCCTGCACTGTTATGTGGGTCAGGTTCGGCTCGAGCTGCTCGACGCGGATGAACACACGGCGCTGGCCGACCCGGCCTTCAAGCGTTTTTACCAAATTCGTCTGGCCATGCAGGACAGCCTCGTTCAGTAGCACGCCATTGTACTGAATAACCGCTTTAGCAGCTTCGAACACTTCGTGTAATGGCCGCTCGTATCGCCCCTCGACCTTGTCTTTGACCAGCGGCACACCGGGGCGCAATCCGCCGGTGACGCTGCTGTAGCAGCCGAACCCAAGCGCCACCAAAGCCAGGAAAGCCGTAGCTAGCAGAATGCCTCTTGTTTTCATTTGCATGGAATCCAATCAAAACCGCGGCGCGCGTCAAGCTTGAATCAAGCGCAACCGCGTGCAGCCGTGGCGCATTTGCAAGCAGCTCGAGGGTGCAAGCTTTCTATTGTGCGCACAAAGCCTGCCCCACGTTTAACTCTAGGGCTGTGCGGTGTTTCAAGCGCGCCCCAGCTACATGCGCGCGGCGCGTTACCGCTGGCCGAATAAATTTGGCGAGCTGCTCAATCATGGGAAAATTGCGAGGCGGTAAAACCGGTGCGGCCGATTCGTTACAGGCACATCTACGATGAGCAGTGGTTGTGACGCGGGCGCGGGCGGGCCGAGCGGGTGCCAGTCGGGATCCGAGAGGTTGTCTTTGTACTGTACCTGGCATGTTAGGCCCGGCTCGACGCTGAAGCTCAGGCGCAAAGTGCCGGCGCCGAGCAGGCTCGCGCTCCCGAGCGGGGGAGGAATGTTCATCCGCCCGGCTGTGGGCGCACGCGCGCGCCAGTTAATCGGGTCGTTGCCGTACGCGGTCGGCACGATCCGTTGGAGCGACGCGCCCGAGCCGTCGGCCTCGACTGGCCATGGCGGCTCGTCATCATACGCGACGCGCTCGACGAGTACGAACGGGACGAAACCTGCGTCCGGGTGCGGCGGCGCCTTGGGCGCGTCCGGCCGCAACAGTTCAATAGTTTCACCTGCGTTATCGAGTTTGCCCGAGTACGGCCCGACCAGCGGCGCGTCTGTGCTGTAGCGGCTCCGGAATGTCGCTGCAGCAGCAGGATTCGCCACCGGGTCGAACGGCACGACCAGCAGCGTGCTCCGGGCTGGCAGCACTATGCCCGGGGCGAACCTGAACTCGACGGCGCCGGTCAAGCGCCACGTGTTCGTCGGGCGCGCAGGGTCGTACAGTGGCACAGGCGAATCGGTAACGTTGAGAAGCTCAATGAATTCCTCGGCGTCCGGCACGTTTGTGCCGTAGTCGCGCGGGTGGTACATGATCTCGTTAATCACGACCGGGCCGACAAGCGGATACGCGTTCGGCGCGCCGGTGCCGGTCCGGAACTGCTCGAGTGTGGCCGGGTCGTCCATGCCGAACGTGCGCCGGCTCAGCGCGACGAAATCCACCCCGACGCTGGTCTGGTAGCGCCCGAAGGATACGCCGTGTGCTGCCGCGCCGAACTCGACGTGAGCGCGTCTGCCGGTCAGGTTACCCGCTGCGTCTGCTTCGGACAGGTAAACCGCGTCCCCCCGTGCTGAATTAAGCGTGAACAGCGGCGGGGAGTCGTCGTCGCTATTGGTCGGCCCGAACTGGTATTGGTAGAAAACTTTGAATCCGCCAGGGGCGAGCACCGTTCCGTCGGGAATGCGATACCGTTTCAAATCGCTCGGGTTGTCGCTGATGAACCACCCTCCGATGTTCACGGGCGCCGGCGACGGGTTGTACAGTTCGATGGCGTCTTCGAGCGGCGCGTCCGTGTGCGTCAGCACTTCGTTGATCACGATTTCGGCCATGGGCATGTAGTTCGCGCTGCCGGGCGTGGGTGTGGCGACGAAGCTGACGATAGTTTCTGCGCCGTCGGGCAATCGGCCTTGGGATACGCCTGTGGCTTGCAGACCGAAATCCACCACGTCAATCAGGTTTGTCCGGCCCTGGTACAGCCGGATGCTCTCGCCGTTGCGGTCGAGCTTGAAATTTGCGTGGTTCGCGCCGGCAGCACGATTGTCATCGGCGATGAACACGACCCATTTACGTCCGCCGATGAAACTGAGCGGTGGCACAGGCGACTTTGCAATGCCGGCGATCGAGGGGTCGTCTGTTAGGTATAGCCCACTCAGCTCGACTGGCAGCGCGCTGCGGTTATACAGCTCGAACCAGTCCTCGCCGCTTGCGGGCGCAGCCATCCATTCATTGATGCAAAGGTTTGAGACTGCGCCGAGCGTGGCCGGCGCCGCGTTCGCTGTACCGGGTGTAGCCTGGGCGAGCAGGCGCCATTGCCCGGTTGATCGGCCGATTGGCATGTCCTCGACTTGGAACCCGTATTCGATGCTGTCCACGAGCTGACCGGCGGAGTTGAACAGGTACACTGCACCGGACTCGCCCGGCAGATTGAACCCGGTGTTAAGCGGGCCGGCCGCGCTGGTCGAGGCCGGGCGCGACCCGTCGCACCAAATGACCAGGTACGTGCCTGCCGGTATGCTCGTGCCGGCAGGTATGGTCCAGCGTTCCGCCGGGTCCGGCGATTTACCGAGGGCCAGCCCGCCGAGTGGGAAGTTCGTCGGCGCGGGGTTGAACAGCTCGATGTAATCGGCGTAGTTCCCCCACGGACTGAGCGCGGCGCGCACGTTGCGTGCAAGCAGTTCGTTCAGTACCGGGCCTTGCCATGCGAGCACGTAGTTGCTCGCGCCCGGACTCGCACTGCCTGGGAACGACACAATATTGGTGCTGCCGTCGGGCAATCGGCCTTGTGATACGCCCTCGGTCTGCACGCCGTAGTTGACGCGGTCTATCTGTTCGCAGGCATGGTCGTAGAGCACGATGAACCCACCCTCTGCTGGCAGCTTGAATTCGAGGTGGTCCGGTCCGGGCAGTTCGTCTGCAAACAGTTGCACATATCCCTTTGGCGCGACGAACGATAGCGCATTGTACCGGAAGAGCGCATTGCTGGTGCCGAAACCCAAACCTGCCAGTGCGACTGGCGCGGTTCCGGAACAGTTGAACAATTCGAGCCAGTCGGCGCCGCCAGGCGCGGCGTTGGCGAGCCACTCGTTTATGACCAGATTCGTTGGTGACGCCGTCTGGGCGGCGACATTCGCCGCGCCGGGGGTGGGCACGGTCAACTGCCATTGCTCGCCAATGCGCCCGAGCGAGTAGTCCGTCAGTTGCAAGCCGAATGTGACCGCGTCGATTCTGTTCGTCTGTGCGTCGAACAGTGACACAGTTTCGCCATCCTTGGCCAGCGCGAAACCGGTGTGGTGTCCGGGCAAGTTGGTCGCGTTGTCGCACCAGACGACAAGGTATCCGTTGGGTGGGATGACCGTGCCGGGCGGGAACACGAATTTGCGCGGGTTGCTGCTGTCGCTCAGGCTCCAATTGCCCAGGTTGATCGCGTTCGTGCTGCGGTTGTGCAGCTCGATCCAATCGGGATAGGTGCCCGCGTTCGAGACGGCGGTCGCGTTGTCCGCCATGATTTCATTCAGCACCACGTCACTTGGCGGAGGCGGCACGGGCGCAAGCCCCGGTGTGCCGTTTGGAGCCGCGCTGGCGCGCCAGTTCGCAGGCGCGTTCGGGTCGTCCCAAGGGTTAATAATTTCTAGCGAGCGTCCGGCGCCGTCAGCTTCAGGCGGCCAGCCTGATTCGTCGTCGTAATGCACAGCCACAACTGTGCGTCCGTCGCGGTCGAGCAGAGCGATGCGTTCGCCGGCGTTATCGAGGTTGCCGGCGTAATAGCCGAAGACGGCCACCCCGGGATAACGCGCTGCAAATGCGCTTGGGTTCGCGTTGTTCGCGAGCACGATGACGGCACCGGGCGCCAGCACAGTATTGTCAGGAAAAATGAAGCTTATGCCTTGAAAACTGAAGCGGCCTATGTTCAACGGTACAGCGCCGACGTTTTGGAGTTCAATGAACTCGTATGCATTGCCCCCGGGCGGGTTGTACATGAGTTCGGTTATGCGCAACGGCGGCCCAAGCTCGCCTATTGTGAATGTGGCCTCGTTGAGCGCGCTCCAGGTGGTGCCGCTGAGCACACGCGCTTTGAGTGTTACGGTTTTTGTGAGCGTGAGCGGCGCAGTGTAAACCAACGCGAATGGGCTGACCTGGCCCGAGTAGTACACGCGCGGGTCGGCACCGTTGGTGGTGTAGTAAATTGTGCCGGTCGCGTTCGGATTCCGCATGGCGACGACAAACCCTGCGGGCGCGCGCCGGCTCCCGAGCAGTTGGCCTGCAGCAGTTTTCTCTCTGAACTCGGGCGCTTCGATGCTCGGGTACAGCCCGGCTGCGCGGAGCTGGGTGAGGACAATGCCCGGCCGGTTCGCGAAGTACGAGTTGGTCATCCTGTAATGTTCCGCGAGCCAGTGCGACTCGCGCGTATAGAGCTGGTATGTACCGTCTGCGTACTGGTGCACGTCGCGCCTGTAATCGCCCCAGCGACACGACTCGGCCACAATCGGCTTGTCCAATATGGCCATCCAATAGTTCCAGCGTGCGATGTTCGATTCGCGCGTGAGCGCGCCGCCTGGCGCGAGCATGTGCTTGTGTACGCGGTCGGCGAAGTCGAGCCGGTACTGCGCGTTGTCCCTGAGCTTGGTGTGCAGGCCGCTGGGCACGTCTGTGTTGCTGACGCGGTTGACGTCTTCGTTTAGCAGGATGCATTCGCCGTCCCAGGGGAAATACTTGAACGTGCCGTCGGGGCCAGCTACGCGCTTGCGCAGCGCAGCCCAGTTTTTGTTGTTCCCCCAGTCCTGGTGCCCGACGAAGAAATGGAGCAGCATGTAATCAATGAATTGCGGCACGTCCAGGTATTGCTTCATCCGCTCGTAGTTGGCGTTGTCCGAAAGGTTGCTGATGGCGAGCATGGCGTTGTAGGCTGTGGGTGTCCCCCCGGCGTTGGTTTTCAGCGTGCCCTGGTCGTAGATGTCGTACCCCGTCGGGGACCCGCCGAAATAGTTTTCGGCGAACTGTGGAAAGACCTGTTCGCTGAAATCGTACACGCCCCAGTACAAGCCGTTGATGAACAGGTGGAAATACCGGTTGTGACTTGCCACGTGGCCCATGTCGCGCATGGTGTGCTTGATCCATGCGTCGCGCGTGCGACTGGCGCGCGTGCGCTGGAACGCGCCGGCTGAGTTGCCGGCCGAGTCCGACCAGTGCCGCCAGCTAGTGTTGAAATCTGGGCGCAGGATAATGTCGTCGAACTCGGTTGCAGGCGAGTCCGGGAACAGCTTGTACCTGAGCTTCGACTCGCCGTATTCGCCTCTGAAGTTGAGCTTAAATCCGTGCTTCGGATTTTTTTGGGGCGCGCGGCTTGCATTGCCGTGCAGGTCGATGCCGCAATCGGCCGCGAAAGCGGTCGAGCCGTCTGGCAGAAACATTTCGACCGAGCACGGTTTTTCGAGCTCTGGCTTCGGCGCGCCTTCGCGCGAGTTCGGATACAGCCCGCTTGGGCCGAACATGTCTTCGGTCTTCATCACCAACGAGACCACCGGCAGCTCGCGCAATCCGTCCATGAGCCGTTGGAATTTTTCGGGATCAATGGGTGAAGCCGGGTTGTTCGGGTCCACACGCACAGGGTCGAGGTCCATCTCGTAGTCGGCTGGCACGAATCCTGGCACGGACGAGGCCGGGGCGAACACCCAGGTGCCGTAGTTCGTCCCCCAATGGTTCGGGAACCCCGGCGGATTCGCCGGCTGGTACGGCACGCGGTCGAGGTAGATGTAGCTGTGCGTGATCACGCGCGATGGCAGGTAATTGCTCGCGAACACGGCTGCGCGCACAAATGCTGTGTTCGTGATCCGGATCGGCGCGGTGTAGGTGTACCCGCTCGCCAGCGTGGGCGCGCTGCCATCGAGTGTGTAGCGGATAATCGCGCCGGGCAGTGTGGTCGTCAGGAGCAGGTTAAACGGCTGATTGAACAGGCCGCGCCCGACGCTGAAGTGCGGCGGCGACGCGATCCCGACAATTGTGCTTGTGCCGTTAGGCGCGCCGGGCGTCGGCGAGCTGAAATATCGCCACTGACCGGTGCTGTCCAATCCGTAAGAGTGGTCGTTCCGCTGCTCGGGGTACTTCGGCACGAATTCGGTGACGGGTACCGGCGGATACTCGGCGTTGTAAAGCGCCAGGTACTCCCCGTACAGGTCGAGCTTGAAGTTTGTGTGGAACCGATTCGTGCCTGATGGCGCGCGCCTGTCCTTACCCGAGGCGAACACAACCAGATATTCACCCGGGGCTAGCACCCTGCTCGGGAACGTCCATTTGGTAGGCGTCCGCGCATCGTCCGTGAGTGCCCAGCCGAGCAGGTTGACCGCGTTTGAGCCGCGATTGTGCAGCTCGATCCAGTCTGGGTAATCCCCGTCCTCGTCTTTGAGCCCCGTGGTGTTGCCTGCAACGAACTCGGTTATGACAACGTCGGCATGACCGAGTCGCGGGTTAAGCGTGACAGACCAGCTCGCGCCGGTGAACGCGTTCGATGCGTAATCCGTGATGCCGTGCGTGCCGGCCCAACTGAACTGGACCGGCCCCGCTACAGGCTGCGCGAAGCTGAACACGTACGGGCCGGCCTCTGCACCGGTCCCGCTACTGGCAGCCTGGCCGTTGACGCGCAGATCGGGCGCATCCCCGCCGAGCACCGGCTCGGTGAACCATACCTCGACCTGCGTGAGACTCGTACCGTCGCGCCGGCGACAGGGAAGGTTTGGCTCACGGCGGGGCTGACTATGTCCGCTATTGTGTAATGCCAAACTGCGTTTGATGGGCCCTGGTCGAACGGCCGCCCGGCCACGTCCACGATCCCGTGCGCATCGTCCCAACTGACTGTAATCAGGCCTGGTGCAGGCTGGGCGAACAGGAATACGTACCTGTTTGTTCCCGGCGTGCCGATGAGAACACTCGCGGGCTGGTCGCCTATAAGCAGGTCCGCTGCATCAACGCCGTACACGGGCTTGTTGAAAGCCACGGTGAGCTGCGTGAACGCGCCCTGGACTGATCCGGGGGGAGGCGATACGTTGGTGATTAAGGGCGCGTCGGCGCTGGTCCTGTCCGCTTCGAGCTGCGCATCGAACCTGAAGTCCGACCCGCTGAGCGTGTTGTTGAACGCCTGGACGGCTAACACGTTTGTGCCGGTACGCAAGTATGCCGAGGGCGCAAGCCCGACAGCGAAAATGTTTGTCACCGATGGCTCGACTGAGGTCGTGGCATTCGTCAGATACGTCGGTTCCCCGATCACGTTCGCCCTGGCGACCTCGATGCCGTTGATCCAGGCCACAAATCCATCGTCATAATTCGCGACCAGCCGCACTGCCGTTAGCTCGGCTATGTTAGTCAGGACAAACGCGCGGCGCATGAAAATGCAGCGGTAGTTGTAACGCATATCAGACAGGACGGTGCCGCTTAGGAGATCATCGTCGCCGCCAAGCGCATTCGTGCCGAAGTGGAACGGCGCCGCGCCGGTCAGCCAACTCGCGTCATTGAACCCGTTCGTGCGCCATGCAGTGAAGGGGGTCGATGCCTCGTTGGTGCCTTTCATCCAGCGCCAGGTCGCGCCGAACGGTACCACAACATCGGCTGTGCCCGTTATACACCAGCCGGCGCACCACACGAGTAAAACTAGCCGGGCTGGCAGCGCGAGCTTTCGTCCGGCGGGCCGTGCGAACCGGGAGGACTGGGGGTTGTTGTTCATTTTTCTCCTGCTGCTAGAGCGACCATCACAAGGCACAACGCAAGCTTTGGCACACTCGGCTGGCTGACGCAACTGTTGTTTGCGCGCGGGCTGTCTGGTGGACTGATGCACGGGTTTAGACGCGCGCAGGCTCGCAGCTATTTAGGAACCGGTGCGCCCGTGAGTTTGTTAGGTGCCGCCGGCGCGGTATCTCATGCGCGTGCAGCAGGGCAATTGCGTGCTGATGGTTCGCGAGCAGCAACGCACGGTCCCGGCGTTTTGACCTTGCGCTTTTTGGGGCGGGTACGGCGCGAACGCGCGTGAGTTTAAGTGGGCAGGAATGTTGATGTGGCCGGTCTGTGGCACCCCGCTTCTAGAACAGTCGCGGCTGCACCGCGTCGCCGGGCTTCAAGCCGAGTTTTTTGTAACACAGTTCCGTTGCCACGCGGCCCTGTGGCGTGCGTTTCAGGTACCCCTCCATAATCAGGTACGGCTCGTAAACTTCCTCGATAGTGTCAGGTTCCTCGCCCACTGCGACCGCGAGCGAATTGATCCCGACGGGGCCACCACCGAACTTGACCACGACGGTTTCCAAAATCCGTTTGTCCATCTCGTCGAGGCCGTTCTCGTCTATTTCGAGCATAGCGAGCGCGCGGGTCGCGATCTCGCCTGTCACGCGGCCGTCATGCCTGACTTGCGCGTAATCGCGCACACGCCGGAGCAGGTTGTTCGCTATACGCGGTGTGCCGCGGCTGCGCCGCGCGATCTCGAACGCGCCATCGCGGTCTATTTGGACATTGAGCAACCGCGCCGAGCGCAGCACAATTTTTTCGAGGTCCTCGGCTGGGTAGTAATCGAGCCGCTCGCGAATCGCGAATCGGGAGAGCAGTGGCGCGCTGATCAGTCCGACACGCGTAGTCGCGCCGATCAAGGTGAACCGGGGCAGGTTGAGCCGGATGCTACGCGCGTTCGGCCCCTGGTCTATGATGATGTCCAGCTTGAAATCCTCCATCGCGGGGTAAAGGTACTCCTCGATGGTTTTCTGGAGCCGGTGGATCTCGTCGATAAATAGCACGTCGCCCTCTTCGAGGTTGGTTAGCAGCCCGGCCAGGTCGGCCGCTTTCTCGATCGCCGGGCCGCTCGTCGCTTTGATGTTCGCGCCCATCGCGCGGGCGATTATGTAGGCCAGCGTCGTTTTGCCCAACCCCGGCGGGCCGCTGAGCAAAATATGGTCCAGCGATTCGCCGCGCTGACGCGCTGCTGCCACGGCTATTTCGAGCCGCTCTTTGACTTTGGCCTGGCCAACAAATTCTGAAAACAGCAGCGGCCGCAGCGTCATCTCCAACGCCGCGTCCGGCTTATTCAGGCTCGAAATCGCGCGCTCTGCCACAGCGCCAAGAATGATCAAGCCGGGCACAAACGCAAGGCGAAACCCGGAACCGTCCGCGCCTTTGGCCGCGCAGTGCGACTGCCAGGTGGTTGGTTCACGCATGCCGATTTCCGGGTCGCTCCGCGAACAGGCCATTGAGCTTGTGTTCCTGCAGGAGTGCTATTTCCGAGCAGGGCGTTTACTCGTGTCGCTCACGGCTTTTACCAAGGCCATCGGCCAGCCATGAGTCTTCCAACCCCTCCAACTGCCACGATTACGCTTTGTCAGAACTTTTGATTGGTTGAAACGCGCAGCCCTGCTTCCGTTTATGTCTTACGCAGGCACGGCCTATGTCGGGGCACACGTACACTCGCCTCGGCAGCTCTACCGCTGGCCCAGTGGTCAGTGGTTGTTCACGGATTTTCCCCACGCTGAAGCGTGTACTACGAACATGTATCACGCTAAAGCGTGCACTACAAACACGCCTCACGCTAAGCATGCACGCCGACTGTTTGTAGTTCAGCCTTTAGGCTGCTCTCCGTTTATAGTTTTGCGGCCATACATGACCTGTTCGCAATCGCGGCTCAAGCTAAAGCGTGCACTACGAACATCCATCATGCTAAAGCGTGTCCGCCGTCCGTTTGTAGTTCAGCCTTTAGGCTGCTACATGTTCGCAGTTCAGCCCCGCGACATGCGGGGCTGCTGTTCACAGTTTGTAGTTCGGCCTTTAGGCTGCCACACGATCAAAGTCCAGCGCGGCGTTGAACAAGGTCGTTCTTCCACAGATTGGCCTTCGAAGGTTCGAACTCGGTGGCGGATTCCCCTCACGCTGAAGCGTGCACTACAAACATGTCTCACGCTGAAGCGTGCACTACGAACGCGCGTCACTCTAAAGCGTGTACAACGAATGTTCGTAGTTCAGCCTTTAGGCTGCTGCATGATTGCGGTTCAGCACAGGGTTGCGGTGGACTGGTCTTCTGCAGCTACGCATCCGCTGTTCCAGGTTTTTGCACAGATTTCCCTCACGCTAAAGCGTGTACTACAAACACGCCTC
>JANWZY010000070.1 GCA_025061935.1 Verrucomicrobiia bacterium | reverse complement strand
GAAGCCGACTACATCGGACTGATTTACATGGCGCGCGCGGGCTACGACCCGGAAGCCGCAATCGCGTTCTGGCAGCGGTTCGCGGAATACAATAAACGGCGCGGCGGCAACTTTATGCCAGCTTTCCTGCGCACACACCCGCTGGACGAGACGCGTATCCGCCAGCTTCAAGCATGGTTGCCCAAAGCGAAAGAGGAGTACCTGAGGAGGTCGGCTACGCAAGGGGTGACTCCGCAAACACCAGCGCGGAAATAAACTCTCCGATGCCGAATGCTCGGTCAACTCTCCGAACGGCTCCGAAAACCGCGCCCGTGCGCAGCCAGGCGGCAGTTGACCGCGCCGGGCCATCAGCTTGACAGCGGCGCGGCCAGTTGTCGGCGCGCAACGCGGAAAGACGCGCTACCGCTTCAGATCTGCTCAAATGCAACAAAATTTTGGACCGGCTCGACCAACCTTTGTCGCTGGTCAAGCCGGCCGCCCAAGCCATTCATCCGGTCACGGTTGTCTCTTTTACCTGGCCGCAGCCGGGCGTTCAGGCACTCCCGCGCGCGTGCCGCGCGGCGCTGCAGGCCCCGCCGGCCGGTTCGTGCCTTCACCAGCGTCGGCCGGGCCTAAAAACTGTGCACGAGGCATCGCATCGAATTTTTCCTTCTGCTCGGACGTGAGAATTTGGCGAATCTTGTTGTTCGACTCTTGGGCAAGCTCGCGCATTTTTGTGCGCCGCTGCTCAGGCGTAAGGGTTGCATCCGCGCGTAATTCACGCATCTTGTTCCGCTCCTCTTCCAAAATGGTGCGGACTTTCGCCTGCTGGTCCGGCGTCAGGTTAAGCGTCTCTGACATGCGTCGAACCCGCTGGTCAATGCCGAACTGCAGCTCGGGTCTCGGCCCTTGGCCCAGGCCAAGTCGCGGCATGCTCTCGAACCGTTCCCTCTGCTCGGGCGTGAGCATTTCGCGGATTTTCTCGTTGGTCCCGTCCCTAATCTCCCGAATTTTGATCGCTTGCTCAGCCGGGGCAATCGCCGTATTGGTTCGAAGCTCTTGGAGTTTCTTCTGCTCCTCTTCCAAAATGGCGCGGAGCTTGGCCTGTTGCTCCGGCGTCAGGTTCAACATTTGCGTCAGACGTTGAACGCGCTGGTCAATACTCGCTCTGGGGCCGGGCCCGAACTGGCGCGCCTCGGGGCCGCGTCCCGACCCTCCAGGTCGCACCGTTTCAGCCTGACCCGACTGGGCCAACGAAGTTGCCAAACTGAACAGCAGGCCGCTCGCCACAGCCAGCATTCCAAGTCTGATCGTTTTCGCAGGTTTCATAAAATCACCTCATGCAAATTTCTGGGTTCGTGACTCAACTTTTGTCTTTTGTTGACAGCACCCTGCGCGGCGCCGATCTCACAACCACGCTGCGGCGCCGCAACAGACGCTTGTGCCGTCAACCCAAACCATAAGACGTCCGCGCCCAAGGCCAGGTTACATCTGCGTGCGCATCTGCGCCAGCCGGAGTACTACGCTGCATCCAATCCGTATTCCAGTGGCCGCGCCGCCATCACATATGCGAGCGCCGCGCACAGTTCCCAAAAATGAGTTGTCCGGCCCTACCGATCCCGGCAATCTGTCCGGCACTATGCACGTGGTTAACCTGGGCATGATCGGTGGCGGCACAGTTGGCAGCGGCGTGTTCAACGCGCTCCAGCGGAACGGCGACCTGTTGGCCAAGCGGATCGGCGTCCGGATCAACATAGTGAAGATCGCGGTCAAGGCCTTTGACGAACCGCGCCCGTACCCGATCCCACGGAGCTATCTGACGACCGATTGGCGGAGCGTCGTAAATGATCCCCAGGTCCAAATCGTGGCCGAGCTAGCTGGCGGCACCACGGTGGCGCGCGAAATGGTGCTCAGCGCATTGCGCCTTGGCAAACCCGTGGTCACGGCAAACAAGGCCCTGCTCTCAGCCCACGGCCCGGAACTGTTCGCCACAGCCAAAGCGAACAATACGAATCTGTACTACGAAGCGAGCGTGGCCGGGGGTATCCCGATCATTAAAGCACTGCGCGAAGGGTTCGTCGGGAACCGAATCACGCACATTTACGGCATCGTCAACGGTACATGCAATTACATTCTCACCCGCATGACGCGCGACGGAATGGAGTTTGACGCCGCGCTGAAACAAGCGCAACAGCTCGGCTACGCTGAGGCGGACCCGAGCCTCGACGTGGACGGCCTGGACGCAATGCACAAGACGGGCATTCTCGCCTCGCTCGCACACGGGTTCTGGGTCGAGCCGAGCCAGATTTACGTCGAAGGAATTCGCGCTGTGACGCAAACCGACATACGGTTCGCAGACCAGTTGGGGTACGTGATCAAGCTACTGGGAATCGTAAAGCGCTTGGACGCCGACGGCCGCGCCGCGCCGCGTGTTCAAGTTTCAGTGTATCCGACACTCGTGCCAAAACATCACCTGTTGGCCGGAGTCAACGATGTATTTAACGCCGTATTCGTCCGGGGCGACGTGGTCGGCGACACACTCTTTTACGGCCGTGGGGCGGGTAAAGACGCCACGGCCAGCGCCGTGCTCAGCGACCTTGCAGACGCAGCCTTGGACTTGAAGCTCGGCACCAAACAGCGCGTGCCAGCGTTCGCCGAGCACGAGCGCTACGGCAAAGTGGTTCCCATAGAAGAGGTGAGCACACGCTACTACGTCCGGCTCGAAGTGGTTGACCAGCCAGGCGTGCTGGCGCAAATCTCGTCCATTTTCGGCCGGGCACGGATCAGCATCTCTTCGGTCATCCAGCCCGAGGATCACAAAGGCACCACCGTGCCGGTCATCATGATGATGCACGCGGCCCAAAACGCCGCCATGCTACATGCGTTGCGGCAGATCGGAAAGCTCCGCGTAGTGAAAAGCAAACCGGTAATGATCAGGGTCGAAAACTTGGAATAAGCCCGCGCAAGCTGACCAGCTTGGGCATTGGGTGCTGGTGGCAAACAAGCTTGATTTTTCGCCACAACTTGCGGAAAGTCGGGCGCCCATGGCGTTAATCGTTCAAAAATACGGCGGCACTTCAGTCGGGAGCATCGAGCGGATCAAAAACGTGGCCGCGCGCGTGGCTGACTACCACCGGCGCGGGCACAAGCTCGTCGTGGTCGTATCGGCCATGAGCGGCGTGACAGACCAACTGATCAACATGGCCAAGGAAATCACGCCGCTGCCGAGCGAGCGTGAACTGGACCTTCTGCTTGCCACAGGCGAGCAGCAAGCAATCGCATTGACCGCAATTGCGCTGCAGGCCATTGGCGTGCCGGCTATAGCGCTTACCGGCGCGCAAGCGGGCATTGTCACCGACGGCGTGCATACCAAAGCCCGAATCCGGAATGTCACACCCAAAAAAGTCCACGAGCTGCTCAACTCGGGCCATGTCGTGATCGTAGCCGGGTTCCAAGGCGAAACGCCTGAAGGCGACGTGACCACGCTGGGCCGGGGCGGCTCGGACCTGACAGCCGTGGCTTTGGCCGCAGCGCTCAAGGCCGATTTGTGCCAGATTTACACCGACGTGGACGGCGTGTACACAGCCGACCCGCGGATCGTGCCGAATGCAAAAAAACTTGATGAAATCTCATACGACGAAATGCTCGAGCTGGCGAGCTTGGGCGCGAAAGTAATGCAGTCGCGCTCAGTCGAGTTCGCCAAAAAATTCGGCGTAGTGTTCGAAGTCCGCTCAAGCTTCAACGACAACCCGGGAACAATCGTGAAAGAGGAAACCAAAAGCATGGAGGCGGTCGTCGTGCGCGGTGTCGCGCTCGACAAAAAACAGGCGAAAGTGACCATTGTCGGCGTGCCCGATAAGCCGGGCGTGGCCGCGCGCATTTTCAAGGCACTAGCAGACGCGGCCATTAACGTGGACATGATCGTCCAAAACGTAAGTCACGGCGCGCCACAGCCCACCACTGACATTTCGTTCACAATCGAGAAGGCGGACCTGCCGAAAGCCCAAAAAGTAATCACCACGCTCAAGCAGGAACTGGGGTTCGCCGAGCTGATCGCCACAGAGAACATAGGCAAGCTCTCGATTGTGGGTGTGGGCATGAAAAGCCATACCGGCGTGGCCGCGAAAATGTTCGAGGCACTGGCACGCATCGGTGTCAACATTGACATGATTTCGACCAGCGAGATCAAAATCTCGGTGGTCATAGACGCGGCCAAGGCCGAACAGGCAGCCCGCGAAGTGCACGCAGCTTTCATCGGTTAAGCACGCGCCGGGCTTGCTCCGCCGGGTCGCACCCAGCCAACTTATACGGCACAGCCTGCAAGCATAGCTGCCGTGGCTACGGACGGCACACCAGATCAAACGTTACCGGTGCCGAGCGCGGCCCCGGCACAACAGACTCCGCCACTTTCGCCATACGCGACAATCAGCGCATTCGAAGCAAACGTGACCATGCCGGTCAAACGTGCCGGCAGGTATCTTGTCTTTGCACGGAACGCTGAACTGATCTTCATCCGCCGAAACGGGAGTTCGACCGCTTTCAATGTCATTGCACATCTGCTGGGGCCGATCGGCGGAATCGTAACCCTGCTTGCTTGGCTCGTGGCTCTGGCACACAGGCTCTTCACCAACCGCTTCGACCCCGATGAAGAAGAGGAGTTGAAAAGCGTGGACCCGTACCAACTGCTCCAATCGAGCAGATACAATTTCAAACTGCACGCATCCGAGATACGCAGCGCTGTGGCGCATGCGCGCACGTTCTGGTCACTGAGCCATGGCCAGGCGGGGAGGATCGACCTGGTCGTGCGCATGGGTGAACAGTTCCGACTCGAATTCGCTACGGCAGCCGAGCTTGCAACCGCACTACTCTTGCTCGAACCGGTGCTACAGTCGGCACTGGAAGTTAATGTAGTCTGGAACCCCGAAAGGCAACGGTTCGAGCCTGACCAGAAAAAGCGGTAATTGATTAGCGCACGGGTGCCGAGCCGGGGGCCTTCTGGCATGTCCTGGTACAAGCGCGTAAGCAAAAAGGCTTGGCCGGAACTTTCAATTTGACAGATTCCAGGTCCGGGCGTACTTAGTCTGAAGAAATGCGGATGCTGGGGCTAAACCTGTTGCTATGCGGCGCGCTGCTGTTGCGCAGCGCGGCAGGCGGGGTTTAGTTTGCTGGCAAAAAGCAATTTGTGAACCCCACTGCCGCAACTACGGCAGTGGGGTTTTTGGTTTAATGACCATGCTCAAGTGCGTGCAAAAAGCGATTCAGGACCAAGGCAGTGTAGCGCACAAGTTGGTCGGAACCGGTTACAATGCGCGGAACCGCGGTGCGAGAACCTCGCCGGTCCGCCGGGCGGGGCGCCGTTCGCCTTACCGGTTCGACACGCGATCGGCCCGCCGTCCCGAGAACAAACGCGCATGCCGAAACACGTTTCGAGGAAAAGTTTTATGAAACCAGAACGGATAATCATATTCGACACCACCCTCCGGGACGGGGAACAGTGCCCAGGCGCATCAATGAATCTGCGCGAAAAACTCGAGGTCGCAAGGCAGCTTGCGCGTCTGGGCGTGGACGTGATTGAAGCCGGGTTCCCAGTAATTAGCAAGGGCGACTTTGACGCCGTGCACACAATCGCGCGCGAAATCAAAGGCCCGGTCATTTGCGGCCTGGCACGGTGTGTGCCCGCCGACATAGACGCTGCAGGCGCGGCCCTCAAACCGGCCGGGAAACGCGCACGGATTCACGTCTTCCTCGCCACATCGAAAATCCATCGCGAGTTCAAGCTCCGCAAAGCGCAAAGCGAGATTTTGAGGCTCGCAGTCGAAGGCGTGCGCAGAGCCAAAACCTACACAGACGACGTCGAGTTTTCACCCGAAGACGCCTCGCGCACCGAACCGGACTTCCTCGTCCAAGTGTGCAAAGCAGTAGTAGCGGCTGGCGCGACCACAGTGAACATTCCGGACACCGTCGGCTGGGCTGTCCCGGACCAGTTCGGTGCATTGATCAAACACCTGCACGATGCAGTCCCGGACTTCGCCTCGGGCAAGGCCGTCATTAGCGTGCATTGCCATAATGACCTGGGACTAGCAGTAGCCAACTCGCTCGCGGCAGTGCGCGCGGGTGCGCGCCAGGTCGAATGCACAATTAACGGTATAGGCGAACGCGCCGGGAATGCAGCACTGGAAGAGATCGTAATGGCACTCAAGACACGAAGAGACTTCTTCGGCAATTTCGCCTGCGGCATCAACACGCGCGAGATTGTGCGGACCTCGCGACTCGTAGCGCGCATGAGCGGGTTGCCCGTCCAACGCAACAAGGCGATTGTCGGTGAAAACGCTTTTGCGCACTCAGCGGGCATACACCAAGACGGCGTGCTGAAGAAACGCGAGACATATGAAATCATGGACCCGGAAGAGGTCGGGTGGGGACAATCCGAATTGCCGCTCACCAAGCACAGCGGGCGCGCGGCTGTGGCCGCACGCCTGCGCCAGCTTGGCTTCCGCATGAGCGAGGCGGACGTAAACGCGATCTTCGCACGGTTCAAAGAAATCGGGGACAAGAAGAAATTTGTTTATGACGACGACCTGACCGCGCTAGTCGAAGACCTGTTAACCGAAGTGCACGAAACCTGGGCTCTAGACTACCTCAGCGTCACGAGCGGGAGCAACACTGTGCCGACGGCAACCGTGCGTTTGCGGAAACTCGGCACCGGCAAACAAAAGCTAGAGGTCGTTCAGGATGCTGCCATTGGCGACGGCCCAGTGGACGCCACACTCAAAGCGATCGATAGACTCACACAAACGCAAGGCCGGCTCCTAGATTATTCGCTACGCGCAGTCTCCGCCGGCAAAGACGCGCTCGGTGAAGTAACGGTCAAGGTCGAGTTCGACCACGGGCTGGTTATAACTGGCAAGGGCACAAGCACAGATATCATCGAAGCCAGTGCACGCGCGTACCTAAACGCCGTGAATCGGTACCTGGCCAACGGTAAAAAGAAAAACAACAAGTGCTCAGCCGCGCGGCGCTGAAACATGAAGGCGCCACTATGCGCATACGTTGCTAAACGACGCGAACTGCCCAGTGCGTCTGCTGTGCACTCTCCAAAGGCTCACGCATTGGTGATGCAGGGCTAGTCGCGTCGGCCCTCAGTTGGAGCCGCAGGCACAAGTTGGGTCGGCTCCGCGAACACGCCTGTGCGAGCTGCAAACTCTTTGCCGGCCCGGGTTTTTCGGATTGTAAGCGTACCTATCGTCCGTGGGCCTTCGCTCATCGCGTGCGCGGGAACCTCGACAAGTTCGCGCGGCCCGCGGTCTTTGTGCAGGTTCCACATGTAATCGCCTTTTGCTTCGAGCGGGAAACTCTTGAGCTCAAGCTCCAATGCGTCCGGTGTAACCTTGCACACAAGGTAATCCTGTGTATTAACGGCCTCACGGCCCCAGGACGAACCGTGGACAATCTGCCAGATACCATCGGCCTCGGCCACATTCACAGCGTGGTGCTCGCCGCAGAGGTAAAGATCAACCCCTGCGTCCTTCATCAGTTCCCAAAACTTGCTGGAGGTACCCCCTTCAATGACCTGACGACTCGACGACCTACTCTTCTGCGGCGGGATCACCGGCAAGTGGCCCTGCACAATCTTATGCCGCGCAGCCGCGTGCCGCTTGAATACATCGGCCAGCCAGTCCAGTTGTTCGCCGAGTACACCAAGCCGCATCCGCCCGTCCACAACTTCGAACGTCTCGACCGTGACTATCAGCGTGCCTTTATGCAACACGTAATAAGCCCTGCCTTTTTTGGATGCCGGCCCGTTGCCGGGCATGCCTAAATGCTGCGCGAATGCGCGCCCAAAGTGGGGTACCAACGCAATCTTTTCTGCCGGCCACGGATCGTCACCCAGCTCGTGGTCACCGACAGCGACGTAAAACTTAAGCCCATAGGCTTGCATTCGGCGGACCCACCCTCCGTAATACACTGCCGACATGTGCTCGATGCACTTCGGCCCGTCCCACCAATGCCCGTTCACAAGGTCTCCGGCCACAAGCACAAAATCCGGGTCTTCAGCTTTCACGCGCGTCAGGAACCACTGCACAGCGGCGTCCCAACCCGGCCACGGGTCCGGCACGTCGAAATTAAAAAAGTCTGGGAAACTCACAAACTTCCACGCCGCATCAGGAGCGGCACCAGGTTCGGCTTGTGCCCCAGGGGGGTCAGCCGCCATACACACGGCAAACCCGCTTGCAGCAAGAAAGAAAATAAGCACCAGTGCGGCCGACCTAGGCTTAGCCCATCGCAGCCCGGTCAACCTCAGGTGACAAACGCGACATTCAAAGGCGCGCGGTGGCATAATCTTAGATGCAAGGTCGGTCCCTACTCAAAGCCCATCTAGGGTCCGGGTTATTCTGCAGCCTTTTTGAGTTGAGGCGGCGTGGGCGAAAAAACTTTGAGCCAAAGCCCGTCCACCGAAGTATTCAGCGCTGAAACTGTGAAATGGAAGTACTTGGCCACTTTTTCGAAAGGCGGGAGTAAAGAAAAGTCCAGCCAATCCTTGATCGAGTCCAGCTCAGCGAACGCAAGCGGGCTTCCTGCTAACCCGGTTCCGGAAGATTCGGTCCCGCGCGCAAGCGCCTCGAACAGAATCCGCATCTGCTCTGACTGGTTCTCGTACTCGAACATGGTCGTGCCCGGACCCGCAACCTTTTGCGCAGCCTCAGCCAAACCCGGGGTTTCACGCAGTGATTTGCCCTTGCCCTCGCCCCGGAGAAACTCCTCCAGCACGGCCGCGTCTGTCGCAAGTGCGACATACCCCGAGCTGGCAGCAAAATTCAACTTGGAAGCACGCGCCTGGGCCGGGTCGGTCCCGGGCAGGAACGGCAACCGGACGGAATAGATTTTTTTGCCCAAGAACTCGCGCTCGGTCACACCCCCGGACGACTGCGCCATGGCGCTGAACAACGTCCTCAATCCGCGCACAAGTTGCTCCGGCTGCGGCGAGCCGATCAAAAATAGCGTCCGCTGCTCCCGGGACGCGGCCGAGTCGGCAGGGCGCGGAACCTTGCTGAACGAGATGAAATCGTCGCCAAGATTCGCGATGACGGTTTTCTTAAGATCGAACTCGGGGTCGGTCTCTTTCGCCGCGGCACTGGCAGATTCAAGGATGAAATTGAACATGCCAAACGGCATGATCTCATTCAACATCTGCTCCAACGTGGTCCACGCCTTCTGCGCGTCGAGCCGCGAGCGCGAAAACTTCACAATGTCACTAGGCACGAATGCCGGCGGCATGCAATCCTTGGGCACACCTGCCAAGACTTTGAAAATCCCTTCGCGCCCGGCCTCGGGTACATCGAGGTAAAGGTGCGCCATTGCGCCCTCGCTTGTCTCTTGGTAACTCGCAGCCACGGCGCGTAATCCGGGCAGACCAAGCGCTGAAACCATTCTGGTGGGATCGAGCCGCGAAAACATTTGCTCGGACTCGTCCTCGTCCCGAGTGGCTGCGCCCGACTTAAGCTCGTTAACCAACACATCAACAAACGCCCTGGTGTTGATCCAGAGATAGATGTGTGCGTCGCGAAAAACTGCCAATCGGTTCGCTTTGAACACGGCATGGTCAGCCAGTGCGGGTGCCTGGCCGCCGGCCGCGTTCCTCAGTACCTGCTCGATCGGCCCCCGCGACGTACCAATAATGAGCAACGTTCCCGCTTGACCGACGTAAAGCTGGCTTTTGGACTCCGGCTTCTTGGCCTCACCCTCTTGCGCAGCAGGCGGAGGTTCGGTTTCACCCTCCAACTGCTCGAAGCGCGGCTCGCTACCGAAAAAGTTCCGTAAGGTTTTGGGCACGTCACTCGCGCCCAACAGCAAGACCATGAACTCTGTATCACGGATTTTCTCGGTCTTGACCGGGCGCCCATGCTCAGACCACTTTTTCCGCGCTTCGGCCAGGTTCTTTTTGAGCTGGTCTGTCTTGTCTTTCACGTCAGCCAAAAGCACGAACGCCGGCTTCGGCTCGCCCCGGCCCTTCCAGCCGTTCTGGGTGATTGCAACTGTGAACTGTCCCTGGACGAGGTTTGTATAATCTGCAAACTTTACGCCCAGCTCGCGTTCGAGCTGCTCGATCAACTGTTCGCGCAGCTTGGTGTTGAACTTTTCCCTGAACGGGCGCATGGCCGGATCGTACCAAAATCTGTACCCCGGCGATTGCCGCGCAACGCTCTTCCATGCCGCCACGTCGGGTATGGTAAACATCACCAACGTATCGCTTGGCAACAGTTTTTCCGGGGGCGGCACTGAACCGGCTACGGCGACGGAGACAAATACGGCCGCTGCAAGCCAAACCGAAGCGGGCCGGACTTTGCACACAACGTGTCTGCTCATTTTTTAGGCTGTTTTAAAGGTTTTGCACTTTGTGCGTCTAAGTTGTTGCTATGCGATCCTCCAACCGGAGTCCAAGCTGGCTCTGTCTTTAATCTTGTTGCGTGCCAAGCCGCGTCTTGCTCGGCGGTTCGAGGTATTTGTAAGGGTTGCTCGGGTTGTCGTTCGCGTATGCGTAAGCGTCGCGATTGTCGAGGAAAAATTTGACCGCCGTCGAAGGAATGGCGAACCCGAGCCCCTCGCCATACGCAGCTTTCATGTTTGTGACACCTATAACCTCGCCGGCAAGATTGAACAACGGCCCGCCACTATTGCCGGGGTTGATTTGCGCCGTGGTTTGCAAGTACAGCCTGCCCTGAAGCTGACGTGTCTTGGTGCTAATGATCCCCTCGGTGACAGTCCGTTCCAGCCCCAGCGGACTCCCGATAGCGAATACGCGTTCTCCAACGGCGAGCGAATCGGAATCGCCCAAGGGCACGCTGACGAACTTGGGCGCGTCTTTGTCCTCGATCTTCAGCAGCGCAAGGTCGTCAAACTTGTTCAGCGCCACAATCCGCACCTGCTTATAAACCTTGCGTTCAAGTTGTCCTCCGCGCTGGTGATACACTTCGACAGAAATTTGCGTCTCACCTTCAATCACGTGGAAGTTGGTGATCAGATATCCCTCCTCATTGATAAAAAAGCCCGAGCCTTGACCCCCAGGCGTCCGAACTTGCACCACGGCCTCGCCCAATAAGTTCACCAGTTCCCGCACCGTGCGTTCTGTGCGGCCCCGCTGCGCACTGGCACGGTAGAAACTGTTACTAGACAGCCGCGCCTGCTCCGCAACCGGCGCAGGCTGAACCACTGCGCTCTGCTGCGGCTGCGCCAACCGTGACGCTTGCCTGCGCACACGCTGCTTGGCCGGTAAGGCACCCGTCGGCTCAACAGTCGAATCTGACCGTGTGATATTGACAACTTCCTTCCGGGGCACAGCCAGCACCGTAAACCCAATATCTACAAAGATGTGGTCGGCCTTCTCAGCCACAATTTTGCCTGAAACAGACGCGCCTTCCTTTAGCTCGATCACATCAGCGCAAGCCGCGCCGCCCCAGCACAGAAGCAGAAACCCGATTAAAATCCTGCCTGCTCGTTTCGGCATCGCGCAACAAGTTACCCTAAACCGGCCTACGGCACAAGTCACACAGCCGAGTCATGCGTAGCAACAATCACGCACCCGGCTTTCGCCATTACGAATGAAGCGGACAGAAACCTTTGAAAAGAGGGGCTGTTGGCCAGCGCCAGATTAACTGTACCTGCAGGAAAATGCTTGGCAGCGACCTACTCTCGCGTGGCCTATCGCCACACTACCATCGGCCCTGCGGCGTTTGACGGCCGAGTTCGGAATGGGATCGGGTCGTTCCACCGCGGCATTGCCACCAAGCAGAAACCCAGCACCCGGCACCCCGGCCGTTCCCTGACAACTACACACAGCTCTGCAGCAGCACCCAGTTCGCGAGTATGAAATCGGTTCGTTGACACACGCTCCACTCAACCGCACGCTGCCGCATTGGCAGCCCGATTTGACGGTTTAGCGGTTTCGCGGTT
>JANWZY010000006.1 GCA_025061935.1 Verrucomicrobiia bacterium | reverse complement strand
ACTGTGGCGCCGACCGCATCCTGAATGGCGGCGGAAGCTGACTGTTAAGGACAAGAAAACCAAGCCGAGTCAAAAAAGATGGAAAGCTTCGGACGCAGGATGGGCCACGGCTTCGCCGTGCTGCCAATGGAGGCTAGGCAGCGTCTAGCCGCCGACCGCGCATCGGCACCAGCCCAGCCGCGCCGAATGGTTCAAAATACTGGTGCACTTGTTCGGCCAGCGTTCAAAAAGTTTTGTGCAAGAAGTTGTACAAGAAGTTTTGTGCAAGAAGTTTTATGAGTGAGCACAACGTTAACGGAAAAGTATTCAGAGTCGTTTCTGAAGATTCGGGCTTTCTAGTTGTACACAAACCCGCCGGGTTGCCGTGTCATCCGACCAAGAACGGCGACTCGTCCAGCCTGGTCGCCCAGCTCAGAAAACAGTTCGCTAACGGCGAGGGGCCGTACCTGGTCAACCGTTTAGACAGGGAAACAAGCGGCCTGGTCCTGGTGGCGCGGGACAGGCAGACGGTCGCGGCGCTTGGCAAGATGATCATGGCCCGCGCCATCAAGCGGATTTATCTCGCGATTGTCGAGGGGTGGCTGGACCGTGACCAAATCTTGATAGAAGCACCGATCGGCCCGGCTACCGATAGCGAGGTGGCAATAAAAGATTGTGTCCGACCCGACGGCGCGCCTGCGGCGACAGAGTGTTTCGTGCTCGAGCGGTTTTTCAACAACGGCGACAAGTTCACACTTCTGCGCGTGCATCCGCATACGGGTCGCAAACACCAGATACGGATCCACTTGGCGCACATAGGCCACCCGGTTGTGGGCGACAAACTGTACGGAAGCGTGGCCGGCGCATACCTTGCGTTTGTCAAAGGTCAGCTTACTCCTGAGCAACAGGCGCGATTAAGGCTGCCATTCCACGCGCTGCATGCGTGGCAGCTCGAATTCGAATGGCAGGGGAAACACCGCTCCTACACAGCGGCGCCTGAACCGTGGTTCCTCGAGTTCGTCCTGGGCTTGTGACCACGCGTGCGCACCAGGCCTGAAATGTGCCAATTCCCGCCCGACGCAAGGACTGGTTCGACCTAACCGTACATTACCGGGCGCCGCAGTGCGTCCGGCCGCACCCGGCGCCAGTGGGTGCGGCCTCCTTCAAACACAAATCCTCGCGGACACTAACCCGGTGTCCTTGCGTCGGTATTTTTCTGGCTTTGCGCCCGATTCAGCTTCCGCTGGTTTAATTCAACGGTCAACTCCTTTGTGCAGACACTTTTTGGGCCGCGGTGGTCACGCAGGATAAGCAGTACGACAGTGGCGCGTCTCACCCGCAGCTCGGATCGGGACCTGTTTGGGCACGATCACCATTTGGTTGGATCAGTCGCGGTTCGCCTGTGAAAAAGGTTCGATTGCAGTTGGCCTGGCCATGCTCGAAATTGGGGAGGGTGAAGGGAGCCAAATAGTTTTTCGCGTTACCGGGGCGCCCGAGTGTGGTATCTTCACCACGGATAACCGCATACTTAACGACTATTTCATTTTGCGCAGGAACGGTTTGCGTGGCCGGACGCGCGCGCACTCCGGCAACTACGTGAAGGCAGGCGCGCGCTGAAGCTGCCCCGGCGTATTCCTGGCGTGTTTCCGCGCGCGCCCACGCTCGCGGCTTGGTTGTTAGGCTCGGCCATTTGTGGATTTCCTTGTGGCACCGCGCGCCGGTCACGCTCGAAAAGAGCTGGGCGAGGAAGTTTACGCAGCGCTCAGAAGCAAAGTGCCAATCTGTCCGGACGAAACGTTGGAGACGAGGTTGCGACCGGCGCTTGACCAGCTCGTAGTCGCGTTGCCCCCCGAAAAGCATCGAGTTCCGCATCGAGTTCGTGGCTGCGCCCGTTCGCAACGCTTGCGCTTGCCCGACGGCCGGATACTGGTCTGCAAAGGCTTGTTCGAACTGGCCTGGATGCTGGAGAAGAGCTGGCAGGGGTGCTCGCGCATGAAATGATGCATGTAATTCGCAGGCACAGCCTGGGCAAACTAATCCATGCGAAGGGGCCCTACCACGTGCTTAAACTTTTCGTGCGCGACAAAACCAGGTTTGTTACGGGCGTACTGACCGGATCCGAGCTGGTTGTTGCGCTTCCGTACTCGCACGCAGGCTCGAGCACGAGGCTGACGAGTTCGCACGGCACCTGCTCGAGGCAGCGAAATTGATCCGCGCGGACCCGCAAACTTCCTTTGTTGGCCGGAGGCGGAAGAGGCCAGATTAACCGCCGGGTGGCGTGGGCGCGCGGCGGAGCCGGGGCGCCGCAAATCCCTACGATTTTCCGGAGCCGCCCGGATACTCAGCAGCGGATCGCGAGGCTCGACAGGCTTTGGGAACGCGCGAGGCGCAAGTCCGGGTTCGAGCGCATACCAGACTTTGAGCCGGCCGAGTAAACTCGTCGTGTGGCTGTGCTAGCCTTGGTATTTCACTCCTCAGGTGAGTTACTTGATCGCAGCGCCATGCTCCCGGCCATGAAGGTTTAGTATATAACCAATGCAGACGTTTCGACGGCGCCCCACGACGGCATTAAATTCGCCGGGGCGGATTCGCGGCCGCGTTTACCCGGCATCACCAGAAACGCGCAAAGTGCCGGTACCACGCCTGCAGGACATTCGGCCCGGACAATACGGGGGCGAGTCAGGCTCGACAAGTAGGGTTCGGCAATCCAGCGGAAAGATGCCAAAAGATGGTTCGACACCGTCCATGGCGGGTTGGGGATTGTCTTATGGGCGTTTTTGATGCAACCTAGGGTGGCAATCGTTATGGGCGCCAAACCGAAATACTTGAAGGGTTATCTGCTGATAGATGGGGGCGAGTTGCGCGGCTCGTTTTTCGAACGGACTGTCGTGCTCGTGTGTGAGCACAATAGCGAGGGCGCATTCGGCCTGGTGCTAAACCGGCCGAGTGGGAACACAGCGGGCGAGTTGCTCGTGGCCGACCTACCAGAAGCACTGAAGAACCACCCTGTTTATATTGGCGGCCCGGTCCAGCCCGCAGCTCTAAGTTATCTGCATACCGACAGCTTCGTCGAAGATGCGAATGTAATGCCAAACTTGAGCGTGGGCCATTCACTCGACACCTTGATCGAGTTAGGCGAATCGTTTTCGCCGACGCGCAAGATAAAGCTGTTTGCGGGCTACGCCGGGTGGGCCCCAGGCCAGCTTGAAAGTGAACTCCGGCGCAGAGCGTGGCTCACCTACCCGGCGTCGCTTGAACTAGTGTTCGACACGCCGCCCGAGCAGCTCTGGCAGACGGTGCTGCGCCGCAAAGGCGGTTGGCGCAACAGGATCCTGGCGCAAATGCCAGAGGACCTGTCCTGGAACTGACCCGGTACCAGCACGAAGATGCAATCTCCAGCTTTGAGGATGCTCTTTGCGGTATTCATGCTTGCGCACGTTGCCGGCTTGGGCATTTGCGCGAATGTGCGCGGCCAGGCTTGTGACCTGATCGAGCCTGGAGCGACGCTCCACAAGGTCGCATCCGGATTCAATTTCACAGAAGGGCCGACGCGCGATCTCGCCGGCAACATTTTGTTCACCGACCAACCGAGCAACCGGATCGTGAAATTCAGCCTAAATGGTGACATCAGCACTTTCCTTTACCCCGCCGGACGCGCCAACGGCATGTGCTTCGACGCGCAAGGCAATCTCATCGCCTGTGCAGAAGAAAAGAACGAACTTTGGTCAATTGCCCCTGACGGCAAGGTCACGGTTATCGTCAGCGAATACGCTGGCAGGCCGTTCAACGGCCCGAACGACGTCTGGGTGGCGCCCAATGGCGCGCTCTATTTCACAGACCCATTCTACAGGCGGGCCTGGGGCCGGCACGAACACGCACCGCAATCCGGCGAGCACGTGTATTACGTGTCGCCGGACCGGAAACGGGTCATACGCGTGGCGTCAGACTTGCAGAAACCTAATGGCATCACAGGCACGCCGGACGGCAAAAAGTTGTTCGTCGCAGACATTGCCACAGGCCGCACCTGGGCTTTCGACATTCAGCCCGACGGTTCGCTCACGAACAAGACCCTGTTTTGTGAACTCGGCTCGGACGGAATGACAATTGACGAGGAGGGCAACTTGTACCTTACGGGCAGGGGGGTAACCATTTTCGACAAGACTGGGCGAAAGATCGGGCACATTGAAGTACCCGAACCGTGGACGGCGAATGTGAGCTTCGGCGGGCCTGAGCACCGCACACTTTTCATCACCGCAAGCAAATCGCTCTACTCGATTCGGCTGCGGGTGCGTGGCGCTAACCCTGCCAAGTAGCGCGGTTGCACTTCAAGCGCAGCGCAGAGGCCCGGCACGTGCCGTTTGCTGCGTGCCCACCACCGAATAGCAAAATTCTTGCACCGGGCACCAAAGTGAATGCGCCGCTCGTAAGCGCAAGAACTGTCTCCAGTTTTGTTGCAGCCGCGATCGAGCGAAACCGCGCCTCACGAGCAACCAACGTACCGCACCGTTTCATTAGCACGGCAGGTTCTGCGCTCTTAGAGGCGCACAATAGGACTGCGCGCGGAATTTTCGAATTGGTGGGATAGAATCGTGCATGTCGGCGTTTGAACTGATTGGTGGCGTGCAACCTCTCACACAATCCGCGCTTAGGGCTGGACAAAAGGGCTCGGGCGTTTATGATTCCCCCGCAATGAAAACGGCCAGATTCCTCGCCGGTCTGTCCACGTCGTTTATTTTTCTAGCCTGGAATGCAGCGGCAGTTCAACAACTAACGTTGGATGCTACACATACCGGTCTCCTCCGACTGCCCGGCCAGAAAGCGCAATACGTTTTCTCGGGTGCGCAAGGCCAGCGTTTGTATTTCGATTCGCTCTCGCTCGACACCAATGGATTACGCGCGAAGCTTTTGACCCCCGCCGGAAATCCGATTCTCGACGTCAGCCTGGACTCCGAGTCTGAGCCAGTGTACTTGCCTTACGCGGGCAATTACACCCTCATGATTGATCCGGACGGGGACGCGACTGGCACATTCGCATTCAGGATGCTAGACATTGCCAATCAGCCTGCCGTAAGCCTAAACGCTACTAATTCGGTCACCATATCGCCGTCGGAGCTTACGGTCGTGCTGAGGTTCGAAGCCAATGCCGGTCAAAAAGTTGCTCTTGAATCCGTCTCGTGGAGTGGGGGCGACAATCCGCAGGCCGAATGGTTCCTAGTTAACCCCGCAAACCGAGTGGTGGGAAATACTAGGGCAAAGATCAACAATGACCTCGGGACCAACCTGCTGCGCGTTTCCGGCACGTATTTGGTTGTCGTCCAAGGGTTGGCGCAGGGTGGGCCACCAATATCGTTCCAGTTCAGGATTCGGGACGTGTCGGACACGCCAGTTCCGGCCTCCGGCTTCAACACTGTCAGAAGCGGGGAGATTAATCCCGGCGAGACCAACTCGTTCGAGTTCACTGCTCCTGCAGGCACGCCTACATACTACGACGCGCTTGTGCCGGAACGCCTGTCTGACACCGGGTTCGAAATAATTGCGCCTGACGGCCAGATAATTGTCAGCCGAAACTCCGGCAGGAGCTGGTTCGGAAACGCGACTTTCGATTACGGGCCGTTCGTGTTGCAACAATCAGGCACCTACACGATTCGACTCATTGGCAACTCGGGTGGGTACTACCGGTTCAGGCTCCTGAACCTTTGGAGCAACGCTTTACCAGTTGCCTACGGCGTGACTAATTCGGGTACTTTTTCGGAAACCAACGCGACGGTGGTGTACGCGCTCACAGCGTATGCCGGGCAGCGGCTGTTCTTCGACTCACTGGTCGGTTCGGAGAGCGGCTGGCTCGGCGTGTGGCGCGGATCGCATGATGGTTGGCACCACACCGGCTCAGATATAAACGATTTTTGGATAACCGCCAATGCGCCCGAGCCGCTTTACTTCGTCCTCAGCGGTCAAGTGCGCGATCCGACAGCTTCGTACCGGTTCAGTATCATATCCCTTGACCAGGCGCCAGCGATGACAGTGCCGCTCGACACCACGGTCACAAATTCGTTTTCAGTCCCGTACGCAGCTCATGTTTACAGGTTCAATGTAACTTCGAGCCAAAGGTTGTTCGTGGACTCCCAAAGCGCCAATCCTTTTGGCCGTCGGTGGGACCTCTTTGACCCTGATGGCAACCCCGCTGCATGGAACTTTCTGGGTGGTGATTCCATCATCGAACGGGCTGTGCCAGGCACATACGCGCTTGCAGTCGGCATGTGGAGCTGCGACGAAACGCCAAACGTTGATTACTCATTCCGCATCGTATCCATGACCGCCGTCACCAATACATTGACGTTGGGCAGTGCGTACTCGAATTCAATCACTGCAGTTGGCCAAGAGCATCATTACACTTTCTCCGGTACGCTCGGCATGCGCCTTTATTACGACGCGCTTCAGGCACCAACGAACCCAATACCCCTGCGGATCATTGGGCCGGGCGGCAGCAGAGTGTGGGAGCAGTCAAGTGCGGACGTGGATTCAAGCGCACCGTTCACGCTACCTCGAACCGGCACCTACACCCTGATTTTTGGCGGGCAGACGGACGCGGTCGGGCCGTACAGCTTCAGGCTCATTGATGTGAGCCAACCGCCGGCATCCGGCCTGACGCTCGGCACAGTTTACCGAGGTACCAATGGCCCATTTCGCGCCGCCATATTCCGCGTACCGGTAACGGCGGGCAGGCAATTGTTTTGCGACAGCATGCCCGGCTCGCAGTCAGGAGATTGGAGCCTGTTCGACTTAGACAACGCACGGATTGCCAGCGCAAGCGTCACACTTGACCTTGAGCCGACGCCGCGCGGCACTGGCACAGGGGTGCTGGTGCTGGCCAACAATTCGTCCGAGCCGGCCACGTACGAGTTTCGCGTGCTCGAGCCGGTACAGGCGACAAATACCATCGCGATTGGCGCAGTTGTTTCAAATTACCTGTCCGATGCCGGAAATGAGCATAGCCTCGAATTCCATGCAGTGGCCGGTCAAAGATTATACTTGGATGCGCTCGACAACGGTTCGGAGCAAGTTTGGATTCTGGCGGAACTATTGGATAGGTCGGGCCTGTTGTTGTACACGTACAAAAACCAAGACGCCGGGCTTTTAACCGTGCCAGCTACGGGTACTTATACTTTGCGCGTGCATAACAGCTCCAGCGGGCCGGCCACGTACAGGTTCCGCCTCCTCGACCTTGCGGCTCAACCCGCTTTGAGCCTAAGCACACCTGTTTCGGGCCAGCTTGACCCGCCGATCCAAACGCACATATACCGTATCGTGGCCACGGCAGGCCAAAAAATCCGGTTCCAAAGTATCGGAGCCAGCTCCCCGGACGCGTATTGGCTAGTCCAAGACCCGTTCAACAACCAGATCGTTGGGGGAAACATCCAAGCCGATTTGGGAACCGTGTTCTTCCCTGCCAGCGGCGTGTACGCGCTGATAATCCAAGGCTATGGCAGCGGACCCGACCCGATTAGCTACCAAATCCAGGCCACGGATGCAACAGACGCCGCAGTGCCGCCGGCGGGGTTCGGGAGCTTTGCCGGTCAAATCGGTCAGGGGGTAACCAACTACGTGTTCTTCAACGCCAGCGCTGGCACCCCTATTTACATTGACAGTCTGACGAACAACTATTCGGTCACGCTAAGGCTCAGAGATACCAACGGACTGATTGTGCTTGAGACCCCGCCCGGCGGCGGCAGTTACGGCGTACCTGACCCGGGTTTCTGCGTGTTGCCGTCCAGCGGCACCTATACGCTTGAGATCGAGCCTTTCTACGGCGGCGAGTACGCAATCCGGCTGCTGGACCTAACGGCCGACGCGCCGCTACTTCCGCTGGGAGCGGAATGTGCCGCCACGTTTACTAACGGATTCCAGACAGACGTGTACCGCTTTTTAGGTGCCGGCGGCCAAGCGGTTTTCTACGACAGCCTCATGCCTGGCTGGCAGCGCACGTGCCTGGCTTTGCTCAACTCCGTCGGGAATGTAATCGCGGGTTCTGTTTTTCCGTATTCGCCCGCGGAATCCGATCATGGTCCGATTAGGCTAGCTGGTGCGGGCACCCACTACCTCGTCATCATGAACAACTCGGAGTCCGCGCTTGAGTATAAGTTCCGTCTGCTGGACGTGGCTGCAGGCATGCGAATTGAATTGGGGATAAACTATACAAACGAGCTGCCGCCGCGTGCGGCTGAAATAGTGCATTTTACAAGCCCGCCGGCGGCGTACTACTTCGACATGCTGGAGACAAGTTGGGGTGTGTCCTGGTCTCACATCCGGGCGGGTGCCGCTCAAGCCGCGAATTATGAATGGGGGGACTTCGAATCCTCATCGGTTGTTTCGGGAACCAACTTCATCATCATGCAAAATTACAGTGACTCCACCCAAACTTGGCAATACCGTGTGCTTGCTCCTTTACCGGTTACGAACACGCTCGCTTTCGGCACTGTTTACTCAAATGTCCTTACACCCGGCCAGGACCACTGGTACGCTTTCACATGCAGTCAAGGTCAAAGGCTCTACGTTGACGCGCTGGTACCGCGCGATATTCATACTTTGGTCGTTCAGACGGAGGTATCCGACCCGAGCGGCAATCAACTCGGGTGGCCGTACTGGTTCGACTCGTTGCCCCCGTTACGGATAATCCATCCGGGCACGTACTGGTTGCGCATACACAATTTTTCGGACCAACTCGCCACGTACGTTTTCCGCGTGCTGGACGTAGCTGCGCAACCGGTCATTTCGCTGGATGTGACCAACAGCGTCACCGTCAACCCCGGCGTACTCGCACAATTGTTCAGGCTTTTCGTCACTAATCAGGTGCGATTGTACCTCGACTCGCTCAACACTGAATGGACCGAGGCGCGCTGGACATTGTACGATGCATTGAATCGTTGCCTTGGTGAGAATTACCTGGCCGCCGACATGGAAATCAGCGGCGTGGACCTGTCGGGCGAGCTTTTGCTCGTCTCTTACCATGAGCGGCCCGAACCATTCACGCACACCTTTAGGATCATACCAGGCAACCATGCGCCCGTGTTCACTTCGCCCAGTACCGTAAGCATTAACGAACAGACTACGCTCCGATTCACGAACATTGTCTATGACCCCGAGGCGCCGAACGATCAGATCACATTCACGCTCGCCGGCTCGGTACCAACGGGCTTGAGCATCAATCCCGCCACGGGCGTAATTACATGGACACCATCAGAAACACAAGGCCCGTCCACAAACACTTTTACAGTTATCGCCACGGACGACGGAATGCCGGCCATGTCCGACTCAGCGTTGTTCACGGTTGTGGTCAATGAAGTAAACCAGGCGCCAGTGCTAACCGTGCCTAGCAACCAATTAATCAATGAACACAGTCTAATGTCCGTTTCAGCCAGCGCGTCAGACTTTGACATCCCGCCCAATTCGCTTGCATTCGCGCTTGTTTCTGCGCCCAACGGCGCAACCATAAACCCCACTACTGGCCAAATCACTTGGACGCCCACCGAAGCCCAAGGCCCATCCACCAACCTGTTTGTCGTAAGTGTGACCGACACAAATCCATGGGCGCTGGTTGACAATCAGCTCAGCACTACGAACTCGTTCACCGTGATTGTCAACGAAGTCAACTCTGCCCCGGTACTGCCAGCCCAAACCAACAGGACAATTAATGAACTGACCCTGATGAGCGTGACCAACACGGCCACAGACGCGGATATCCCGGCTAACGCACTCACGTATCAGCTTATCAATCCGCCAGCCGGCGCAACCATCTCGACCAACGGCGTCATCACCTGGACACCGACCGAAGCCCAGGGACCAGGCGTGTACACCATTACCACGGTCGTGACCGACAACGGCACTCCGCCACTGTCAGCCACCAATTCGTTCACTGTAACAGTCAACGAAATTAACTCGCCGCCGGCACTAAATGTGCCCCCCAACACGAGCATTAATGAGCTTGCCACCTTGACCACAACCGTCTCGGCCACAGACACGGACATCCCGGTCAACCCGCTGTCTTTCAGCCTCATTTCGCCCCCGACTGGCATGGTCATAAACCCGACTTCGGGCTTGATCACTTGGACACCGACCGAGGCGCAGGGACCCAGCACCAACACTATCGTTGTGGTCGTGACCGACCTGAACACCAACGCTGTGAACGCGCAGCAATTGAGCACCACCAACACGTTCACTGTCGTGGTCAACGAGGTCAACAGCGCGCCAGTGCTCACGGTACCGCCGAACCAGACCGTCCACGCAGGCGCTTACGTATCGGTTAGCGCAACAGCAACGGACATGGATATCCCGGCCAACACCCTCGGGTTCGCGCTGGTCTCAGGCCCGGCAGGGTTAACAGTCGGCACCGAAGGCCTCATTACGTGGCAAACGACAGACGCATACGCCAACACAACAAACACAGTCACTATTCGTGTCACCGATAACGGGGTGCCGCCCATGAGTAGCACGAACAGTTTCATTATCACCGTATTGGCCCGACCGGTCATCACCTCGATCAAACGCTCCAATGAAGTCGTCACAGTTACTTGGACCTCGATACCCGGCACAGTTTACAGACTGCAGTACAAGACAAACCTTACTGATCCGGCGTGGTTGGCCGTGCCAGGCGACGTAACCGCATCGGGCACGACAGCATCGAAAACGGACAACCCCGGGACGACGCATAGGCGCTTCTACCGCGTAATTGTGCCCTAACCGGTTTAAACCTCGGCCACAAAAAGTTGCAATCCGGCCGCGCAGCAACGCAACACGCGCGTCGCTGCCCGTTCCCGATTCCCTACGCTTTCGAGCTGTGTTCGGTGCCGGCACCGGACATTCTGCTTAGTGAACTTCCGCAACTCGAACTACAGCGCCGCTCCAGCGGCTTTAATACTGTCCCAGAAAACGTTGAACCAGTGCACAAGAACTAACCTCGAACACCCCCAGGCCATAGGGACCCGCGCTAATGAAATGACTCCGAAATATCCGAGTGTGAGCCGCATGCGCAGTTCGGGCGCACTGGCGGCACCCAGCCGCGTTTGTCAAAAAACGCGGGAACGGCCGTTCCTGTCTTAGATGACGCTTTTCTCCAAACCGCTTTGCGCTGACGCGGACTTGGTGGGGCGTCTCCCGAATCATTTACGTCGGCGTATGGAGCGGGCAGGCGAGTCTCACAAAGTGCTAACGAGCGAACGCCCTTCAGAGACCGGAGCGAGTGCTGCGCGTTTACTCCATGCGCGGAGCGACTTGGGGTGAGGCGTCCTGCCAATGCTGCTGCCCGCGCACCCAAGCTGCCGGTAACATGCCGCACATGTAGCTGTTATCCCTTCTGAGCTTGGTCCTGGTTGCATGCCGGTGTCGCGCCGTTGACACTGGGGTGTATGATCTCGCACCGACAGCCTTTGGCGGTTTTGAGCGTAGCTGCGCTTGTTAAAGCACAGCCGTCACTGGAAAACCGGTCTGCCATGCCTCCTACGTTTTTCACAAACGTGGCTACGATTGCCACCACGTAACTGCGCTTGTCGAAGCGCAGCTACGGCTGTGGTCTTCGCGTTCTGTCGCCCCTGTCGGGACTAGCAAGGGGTTTTACCTTGTGCCCACCGTTGACACCGTGGGCTAATGCCTTTCGCCATTATGGGCTTAAGAGCCGATAGCCGGCGCAATCGGGATATGGCTAGCCCAAAGTCTGTCTCATGAAACGCCGATGAATCTTTTTGCGGCGCGCTCGGGATCGCACCGAACCCAGAGCGCCACAAGGCGCAACAGACCATAGCCCACCACGTCAGTGTTAGGCCCGGCGCACGCACAAACGGGCATCCGAGCCCCAAATGGGACGGCAGGTCTGATTCCATGACCGGAACATTTGCTGATATGTAGTCCCGTTGTGGCCATTGGGTCCAATTGGCGGATGCACTTGTGGCATCCGCCGCGGGCGCGTAACAAAGCGTGTACAGTTTCTGTCGCACTTTCCGGGTCTGGTGGGGTGTTGACGCGGTTGAGCCATCTGGTCTCACAGTTTGCTATGACTTGTCGCCCGCATAGTGTCGAAACTGCAAGCGTTGGAACTAAGTGCGCCGCGTGCGTGCGGATCGGCGCAGTATAGCGCGGGGGCACGGTTGCGGGGGCACAGGCGTCCGCATGGTAAACAGTCTCGGATTACGAGGTCTAGGCAATTACGTGTGTTACTCAAGTGCGCTTGCTATTGCCTCGGCTAGCGTTTGCCTGAATGCCGGGTCTGCCAGCCTACGGGCCTCGTCCGGATTCGAAAGGTATCCTGCCTCTACCAGCACAGCGGGCCGGTTCTGCCCGCGGAGCACGCCGAGGAACCGCGCCCGGCGCACGCCGCGGTCGCGGCTGACGCCTAGCTGCACGAGCGCGCGATGAATTCGCACTGCATACTGAAGGTTTTGAGTGTCGTAATTGTTGTTCGGGTACGTATTGACGGGGCTGTCTTCAAAGCCGCGCGTCAGGTTCGATGGCATGCCTGCTGGCGTCAGGCAGTAGGTTTCTATGCCCGATTCCCGCTGAGACGGATGCGCAGAATTCAAATGTAGGCTCAGGAACAAGTCGGCGCGTTTCTCGTCAGCGAACGCCACGCGCGCGGTCAACGGCACATCAACGTCGTTGGTGCGAGTGAGGTAAACTTTCCAGCCGCGTGCCTCCAGTAACGGCTTGAGCCGCAGCGCGATATCGAGCGTGAGGTCCTTCTCGAACACACCGTCGTGAATGCTGCGCGCGCCAGTGTTCCTCCCACCATGGCCGGGGTCGAGTACGATTATGCGCCCGGGCCTGGGCAGCGCAGCCTGCTCTAGCAACAACGGTATCATGTTTTTGCGCACATCGAGCGCATGCACGAAAAGCACGCCATTTCTTGCGAACGGGATGAATCCGAGCTGCACTTCTGTGCCGTTCCATTGCATCATGTCCCTGCCTGCTTCAACTGACAACAAGCCGCGTGGCGTTTCGATCACGCACTTCAGGGGGTGAAGCGAAATACGTCTGGGCCGGTTGAACCCGTTCTGTTGACTCCACTCGTCGAACGAGACCCACGTCGCGTCATGTCCGGGTTCTATCAGTACGGGCGCCGCCGGAGTCGGCTGCGGCGGTTGCGGCAGCGCGGGCTGTTGCGCGGATTCCGGCGCGGTTGCGACCCGGGCCGGAATCGGCTTAAACGCGGGCTTGCGCGCGCTTTGGGCGACGCAGCCGGTCAGAAGCGCGAGGACCACCAAACCCAACCTGCCCAAATTAGTCACGCGGGAATTGTCTGGATGCGTCGGCCCGACTCAAGCCGATTCGCATCTGCCGATTTCGCATCCCGGCGCTGGCGCCGGGCTTGCGCGCAGCCTAGTATCAGTCTTAAGCAGTGATGCGCAGCGAATCCATCAATGGCCGGGATATGCGGAATGCCGTGAATGTGGGCCGATCTGTTTGTTCAGCTCTAGCGGTGACCTGTGCGCGGGATTGGGGAAGCACGCGGACAGAGAAACCTGCGCTTTGTGGCTGGGCCGCATGCACGAGTGGCACAGGGGGCTCTTGCAGTTCGGATTTCAACTTAGTGCTTAACTTGTTGCCTTAGCCACGTGACCGAGCAATGCGACAAGAGGCGCTTCTTGAGCCGGCTGCCCGGGGCCGAGTTCACATTGCCGTTTTCAGTTGCGGCGACTGTTGTAGCGGCGCGGGCAACCTACGGCTGGCCTGGTTGGCGGACGCTCCTCCTCATTTTGGCCGGGCTTGCATGCGCGCATTTGTTCGCCCTGGGTTGCTTGCGGTTGGCGGAGAGGGTTGTGCCGGGCACAGCAGGTGCAGGTTTTGCGAGCAATTATGGGTTTAATTTATGCGCGCTCGGTTTGTGTCTGCTATCCGGCGCAGGCTTTATTGCGGTCGCGCGTTGGTTGGGCGGGCTTTGCTTTTACCTGGCGCCGGGTGCACTCGGCGTGACTTGTCTTTGTTTGGTAGCCACGCGCAACACGTATTTTGCGCACATTTGGCGCGGGGTCGCTGTGGGGCTAGCGCCAATTGGCGCCTGGCTCGGGGTAAAGGGGGCGAGCCTAACTGTCCTCGAATTTGTCCAGATGGGTACGCTCGCACTTGCGGTCGTTCTTTGGACTGCCGGTTTCGACATCGTCTATTCGCTCGGGGATAGCGAATTTGCGCGCGGTCCGGTACGACGCTCGCTTCCGGCTGTGTGGGGTCCGGCGAACGCGCTCGGGGCGGCGTTCATTTTGCATATGTTGTCGTTGGCGCTGCTGATTGCGTTCGGCCTGTTTTGCAGGTTTAGGATCGCATATCTGACCGGGTGGTTGATCGTAACGGGCTGCTTCGTGATCGAGTATTGGATTGCGCGTCGGCGCAGGCTCGGCTGGGCTGCACGCGCGTTCTGCCGGCTCAACGCTGTCACGAGCGCGGTGTTGGTGACAGTGACGGTTGCCGAAGTCGTGTTTGCTGGGGGATTCAAGCTCCAGTGAGACGCGTGTGGGAGCCTGCTTTGGCCCGATAGTCAGCTTTCGAACAACGCGCGCGCGAATTGTTTGGGGTCGAATGGCTGGAGGTCCTCAGGGCCCTCGCCGACTCCGACGAACTTGACCGGTACACCAAGCTCTTTATGAATGGCCACGACCATACCCGCTTTGCTCGAGCCGTCGAGCTTGGTAACGACCAGGCCGGTCAGCGAGACCGCCTTGTGGAACTCGCGCGCCTGGTTCAGCGCGTTCATGCCGGTCACAGCGTCCAAGACCAGCAGCACCTCGTGGGGTGCACCGGGGAGACGGCGTGCCACGACACGGTGAATCTTTTGCAGTTCCTGCATCAAGTTGTGTTTGGTGTGCAGCCGTCCGGCGGTGTCTATGAACACGTAGTCAACACCCCGTGTCTGCGCGGCCGTGACTGCGTCGTGAGCTATTGCCGCAGGGTCGGCGCCGTATGCGCCAGCGATTACATCTACACCCACACGTTGACCCCAAAGCTTGAGTTGCTCGATTGCGGCGGCTCGGAACGTGTCGCATGCTGCTAGCAATGCCGTGTTGCCTTCGGATTTGACGAGGTACGCGAGCTTGGCTGCCGTAGTCGTCTTGCCTGAGCCATTCACGCCGACCACGCTCACAACCGTAGGCCCCGGCTGCGCTTTGAATAACGGAGGCGTTATGGACGGGAAACATTTCTCGATCTCGGCTTGGGCTACGGCGGCCACATCGAGTCGGGCCGAGCCCTGGGTCTCGTATGCTTTTTTTACTGCAGCCACGATTTGAGCCGTTGCGGCGGCGCCGAAGTCGGCACCCAATAGCACGGCTTCAAGCTCGGCAAGGCTTTGCGGATCGAGCCGCGGCGAACCTGTTACGATCCGCTTCAGCTCGTGGACAAGCTTGCCGTGCGTCCTAGCCAGTCCCTGTTTGAGTTTCTCGAATAACTTCATCGTGGTGGTCCCGGTGCTCAGCCCGGCCGACCGGTGTTTTACGAGTTTAGCGTGTGCAAAGCAACCTGCAACTCGAGCCTCGGGTCCGAGTGCGGAAGATCAAACGGCACCGGAAAGCTTTGATATGCCTAGGCGAACTTTTGAACCTAGATTTTGCGGAACCAAGCCCGGGCGCGGTCCCCGAACGCTATTGGAATTTTGGGCATATGCGCCAGGCATTGAACCTGTCCACCAGGCCAAATCCCGGGCGCGCGCACGATGCAAAACATCGTGCGGCCACATACGCGGCGGCATGAAAAAGCCTATAATGGGCCGTGCGCACTGGCAGGCCAAATTAGGCGCGTGGTGCGCGGCTGCACGCCATTTATCCCGAAGCTGCTATGACCGCCAGAGGCCGCGGCGGCGCGGGCGCGAAAGTATCGGGCTTGACCTGTGTTGTTTTGCGCAGTTAATTTAGGCAGCGTAAGCACGTTCATGTTTACGCAACTTAAAAGCCTGTTTTCCAACGACATCGGCATAGATTTGGGCACGGCGAATTCCTTGGTTTACGTTCGTGACCAAGGGATCGTGCTGCGCGAGCCGAGCGTGGTTGCGATTCAGGCGGGCACCACTAACGTGTTGGCCGTGGGGGAAGAAGCGAAGCGCATGTTGGGGCGCACCCCGGGCAACATCGTTGCCATCCGACCGATGAAGGATGGAGTCATCGCCGATTTCGAGGTAACCGAGGCGATGCTGCGGCATTTCATCCAAAAGGTGCAGAACCGCAAGCTTATAGCGCCGCGCGTGGTGGTCGCCGTGCCGTCCGGTATAACCGAGGTCGAGAAACGGGCTGTTAAAGACTCCGCCACGCACGCCGGTGCGCGCGAGGTGTATCTGATCGAGCAACCGATGGCGTGCGCAATCGGCGTGGGCCTGCCGGTGCACGAGCCAGCAGGCAACATGATTGTGGACATAGGCGGCGGCACTTGCGAGATAGCTATTATCTCGCTGGCCGGGATAGTGTTTAGCCGCAGCCTGCGCGTCGGCGGAGATGAAATGGACGAAACGATAATTGCGCACATGAAGCGTGCGCACAACTTGTTGATTGGCGAACGCACTGCGGAGGAGATCAAGATTCGCATAGGCTCGGCTTATCCGTTGGAACAAGAGTTAACAATGGAAGTGAAGGGGCGCGACCTGAGCAGCGGTTTGCCCAAGACCATTACCGTGCGCTCAGAGGAGATTCGCGAGGCCCTGAAAGAGCCGCTTTCGAGTATATTGGAATCTATCCGTATCACTTTGGAGCGTTGTCCGCCAGAGCTTTCGGCAGACTTGATTGACCGCGGCATTGTGATGGCCGGGGGCGGGTCGTTGCTGCGCGGCATAGACCGGTTGGTGGCTGAGGAGACCGGTCTGCCGGTACATATCGCAGACGACCCGTTAAGCGCAGTTGCCGAGGGCACGGGGCGCGTGCTCCAAGAGCTGCACTTCCTGAAACGCGTTTCAACGGATTCCACGGTCTGACTCCGCCCGCGTTCGCCACAAGGTTGCTCGTGGCGAGCTTGACACGCGCTCAATATAAAATCGCAGGTCTGGTCGTGGTGCTGGCGCTGGTTTTGCTGAGCCTGCCCAGCAGGACAGCAGACGCGCTCAAGTCCGTCGTGGCCAGCCTGTTCTTGCCTTTGATCGGGTTCGCGAGCACTACGGACGCGCTTGCTGCAAACGCGGTTGACAGGCTCATGCCGAAGCGCGAGCTGGCGCGGCAGAACAGCCTGTTGCGGCGCGAGAACCAGCAACTGCGCGCGCTGTTGCTCCAGGCCCAGGAACAGGCGCGTGAAAACGCGCGGTTGCGCGAGCTTGTCGGTTGGCGAGCGCAATCAGCTTGGAACCTGCGCGTGGCGCGCGTGGTTGCGCGCGACCCGGCCAACTGGTGGCGCACCGTGCATATTGATTTGGGTAGCAAAGACGGGCTGCGCGAGAACGCGCCGGTACTGACGCCGGACGGGTTAGTGGGCAGGGTCGGCACGGTGGGCATTGCCACTTCGCAGGTGCTGCTGTTGGGCGACCCGAATTGCCGCGTGTCCGCCGTGGTCGAAAACGCGAAGCGCGATGTCGGCGTGATTGGCCCTGCAGGCGCGCTACGGTCTGATGTGGTCGAACTGAACTATTTGCCCTTGAGTGCCGAGGTCAAGCCGGGCCAGCTCGTGCTCACCAGCGGGCTGGGCGGCGTGTTCCCGAAGGGCATCCCGATCGGGAGGATTATTGATGCTGCGCCCGCCGCTGACGAAATGCATTTGAAAGCGCGTGTGAAATTATCGGCCAACCTGAGCGGGCTGGAGGAAGTGCTTGTGCTGATGCAATGAACTGCGCCGAGGTCAAAAGAGTCAGAGCGTGCGCGCGTGCCGCCGGCGAATTATTTCATGTTTGCCGGTGGCTTGGCCTGAACGTCACAACTGGATGAAACAGCCATGAAGTGGTTCAGGGCGATCACAATTTTATCCGCGGCGTGGCTCGGTGTTTTCCTCCAGGCCAAGTGCGGAATAACGCGCACGCTACTTGCCGCGCAGCTTGATGTATTGCCGCCGCTGCTGGTTTACACAGCGTTGACCAGCACCGTTGGCATGGTCGCGCTTGTAGCCGTCTGGGGTGGATTATGTTTGGATGCGCTTTCAGCGAATCCGCTTGGGGTAAGCATTTTACCTCTGTTTGTCGTCGGCCTGGCGATAAACCGCGGGCGCGGTCTCATACTGCACTGGCAAATCACTGCCAGGCTGGCGCTGGGCGCGGCTGCGGGCGCGGCCGTGCCGACGTTGACTGTGCTGCTTTTGCTTACCGGCGGGCACAACCCGCTGCTCAGTTGGGGGTCGGTATGGCAACTGCTTGTAATGAGTGCCAGTGCCGCAGTGCTGACCCCGGCCGTATTCAAGTTGTTCGAGCTTGTGGACTGCGCATTTGCGTACCGCCCGGCCGGAGCAACCAGTTTCAGGCACGACCGCGAGATCAGACGCGATAAGGTGCTCAAAGAAGCGGAGTGACCGTATGCCGATCTTCGACCAACTGAGAAAAGCCGACCCGCAGCTACGGCTGCTCGGAATGCTCATGCTTTTCGGGTTGGGCATCTTGATGATCGGCCTGTGGTGGATACAAATCGTATCGGCTGACGAATACCGTGCGAAGGTTCAGACGCAATCCTTCCGTACGGTGCGGATTCCGCCGGTGCGGGGTAAGATTTTGGACCGGAACCGGCTTGTGCTGGCCGATAACCGCCCGGCATACAATATCAATCTGTACTTGGAGGAGCTGCGGGACGCGTTCCAGGCGGCGTACAAGGCCGAGGTCCAATCATTCCGGGAACGCTTGCGCACGAACTCGTGCCAAGATGCGACAAACACGGCCGTGCGTACGACCAGGTTGAAACTGTCCGCAAGCGAGCGGGCTATGTTACGGAAACGCGCCCGGGCGGTCGTGGTGACCAACATTGTTACGCAATTGAGCGCGCGCCTGGAGTTGGCCGTCGGGTGGGATCCGGCAGGGTTCGAGCGGCATTACACACAAGCATTGCCCCTACCGTTCACACTGGTCACAGGCCTCGACCAGGCGCGTCTGGCACGGTTCGAGGAGCAGTTGGTGACCGTGCCCGGACTGGAGTTGGAAGTAACGCCGATGCGCGTGTATCCGTACGGGTCACTGGCTGCGCACCTGCTGGGTCACGTGCGGCGCGATACCGGCTCAGCCGAGGGTGAAGAGGCGTTCCTCGATTACCCGTTGCCTGTGTACCGTGGCGTGGTGGGCATCGAGGGCGGGTTCGACCAGTACTTGCGCGGGCGCGCAGGGGCCAAATCTGTGATGGTTAACAGCCTCGGGTATCGCCAGGCCGAAACAGTCTGGAGCGAGGCGGTGCCGGGCGCAAATGTAGTTCTGACAATAGACCTGGCGGTTCAGCAAGCTGCTGAAAACGCGCTGGCGCGGCTCGGCCCGCACACACGTGGGGCGGTGGTCGTGCTCGACCCGCGCGACGGCGACGTGCTCGCATTGGTATCAAGCCCGACGTATGACCCAAACATTTTTGTTCGAGGACTGAGCCAGGCCGATTGGGCGTGGCTCAGTGACCCCAAGCTGCGCCCGCAGATCAATCGTGCGACGCAAGCGGCGTATCCGCCTGGCTCAATATTTAAGCTTATCACTGCACTGGCATGTTTGGAAACCGGGTTGGACCCATCGGCCAAAATTTACAATCCGCCAGCACCGGCGAATCCGGCGCGGGGTCACATCCAGGTCGGGCGCAGAATCATCCACGATACGGCGCCCCCGGGTGAGTACGATTTCAGGCGCGGGCTGCTTAAATCCAGCAACACCTATTTCATTACCAACGGACTTAAGGCCGGAATACACGCTATCATAGGGCTGGCACGCCGGTTCTACTTAGGCGAAAAGACAGGTTTCCCGACCCGGCAGGAGGTGGGTGGCACGCTTCCGAGCCTGCGGCGCATAAGCACGCATTGGTACGACGGCGACACAGCGAACATATGCATAGGTCAAGGACCGGTCTCGGTAACACCATTGCAAATGGCGGTTATGACCGCGGCGATCGCAAATGGTGGTAAAGTGTACTGGCCGAGGATCGTGGCCCGGGTCGACCCACAGCCTGGGCAGCCCGGCGCATCAGAGTTGGTGTATCCGCGCGGACGCTTGCGCGGGGAGTTGGGCGTGAACCCGCGCTACATCGCGCTTTTACGCGAAGCAATGCTGGCCGGGGTCGAAGACCCCGAGAGCACCGCTTACGCAGCGTTCCATCAGCACGACCGGCCGCGCCTGAGTAGGTTCCGCGTCTGCGGCAAAACGGGTACAGCCCAGGTCATGGACGAACAGAACCGTGTCATTGACCACATTACGTGGTTCGTTTCGTTCGCGCCGTACGAGCAGCCGCGGTACGTGGTCGTCGTTATGGTCGAGAGCGGCGGCTCCGGCGGCACTACGTGTGCGCCGGTCGCGTGTGAGATTTACAGGGCGCTCGAACGGCTCGAGTCCGAGGCGCTGCTGGCTTCGGACGTGACTTCCCGGTGAGACATGGGTTTGAACAAAACATATAGCGGTCAGAACGGACGCATGCGGCGGGCCGTGCGGCTCGGCTTGCGCGTATGGTGAGAGCGAAGGTCAGTCATTTTTTCGCTGAAGCGGACCGACTGCAACTGGCGGCTGTGGCCGCACTGATGGCGCTTGGGGTCGCTTTCGTTTATAGCGCCACGATGGCGGGCGAGCCGCTCGGGCTGGGCCAACAGTTCGCTGAGTTGCGGTTCATCGAGTTCGTACGGTGGCTTTGCGCGAAATTCTTTTTCAAGCAAGCTGTATGGTATGGTGTCGGCGTGGCTGCGGCGCTCGCAATTTGCCTGGTGGATTATCGCGTATTGGCACGTTGGGCGTTTGTTATCTATTGGGTAAGCATTGTGCTACTTGTGGCCGTGTTGGTGCCAGGGGTAGGCGCGGTGCGGTACGGCGCGCGCAGGTGGATTGACCTGGGCGCACTGCAATTCCAGCCGACTGAATTCGCTAAGATGGCGGTGATTTTAGCGCTGGCGCATTACTTGAGCCGGCCTAAAGACGAGTTGAAGCAGACAGCCGTGTTCGCGAAAGCGGTGGGCATGCTCGCGTTGCCGTTTGTTCTTATTCTGAAAGAGCCTGACCTCGGTTCAGCGGTGGTCCTGGTGCCCACAGTACTGGCGATGTTGTATGCTGCCGGCGCGCCGGCGCGGCTGCTGCGATTACTTCTAGGCGGGATTTGTTTGCTCGGGGCGCTGTTCGTCATTGATGTGCTGTTCGCGCCGCCTAACTGGCAGATCAAATTGCAGGATTACCAGCGGCGTAGGCTACTGGTCTATTTCGGTCGCGATTACACGCCTCCAGCAGGCGCGTCTCAGGCTGAAATCGAGCGGCTCAAACAGCAACAGTTGGATGATACCTATCATGTGAGGCAGGCGCTCATCTCTGTGGGATCAGGCGGGTTAACTGGTAAAGGCTTTTGTAAAGGGACTCAGAACGCGCTCGGATACCTCCCCCGCACCGTCGCGCACAACGATTTTATCTTCTCTGTGATCGCCGAGGAGAAGGGATTCATCGGTAGTGTAACCGTGCTCGTGCTATACGGCGTAGTGCTGTTAACAGGACTGCGTATAGCAGCGCGGGCGCGGGACAGGCTGGGCAGGCTGCTGGCAGTTGGGATTGTCACGCTGCTGTTCAGCCAAATGTTTATTAACATCGGCATGAATATCCGGCTTATGCCTGTGACAGGTGTACCGCTGCCGCTCCTTTCGTACGGGGGCTCGGCAGTGGTTAGCACACTGATCGGCATCGTCCTATTGCAAAACGTTTACGTCAACAGAAAAGGGTATTGAGTATGAGCAACAAGAATCTTTCGCGGCGCAGGCGTGGATTGCGGTTCCGGCCCAGTGGCGGGCTGGGCCGTACCGCGCAGCAGCCGCAACAGGAAGCATCACTGGCACGGGCTGCGGCTGAAGCCGAAGAGACATTGCGCGAAACCGTGTTTGACCAGCGCCATGAGCGCGAGATCGAACGCGCCCAGGAAATGGCAGCCGGATTGACCAAACCTGACCGGCCGGAGCCGGCACCTCAGAACGGGGTTGAACCGGCGCGTGCCTCACAACCCGAGCCGCTCCCAGAGCGGTCCCCGGCAACTAGTGGGCCGGGCTCTCAAACAGCGGAACCGAAGCCGTACGAGCCGGTCAAAATTCAGGAACAACCCCCAAAGGGCTTCATGGAAAAGCTGCGCGTGGCTGCCAGCGCATTGGTCGAGAAGGTCGAGCGGCTCATTAAGCCGCGCGCCAAAAAGGTGCATAAAGAGATCATTCTCAACGTCGAGCCGCTTGAAACGCGCGTGGCTCTGCTCGAAGAGGGCCGGCTCGAAGAGTTCAACATCGAGCGCCAAGGCGACGAGCGCTTGGCAGGTAGCATTTTCAAAGGCAGGGTCCGCAACCTCGAAGAAGGCCTAAAAGCAGCCTTCGTTGACATCGGTTTCGAGAAAAATGCGTTCCTGCATTACTGGGACATTGTGCCCACCGGCCTCGACAGCAGCGTCGAGTTGGTCGAACGGCCAGCCGCGCGTGACCGCAAACGTGAAAAACCGCGTATAACTCAGAAAGACGTGCCGCGGCTGTATCCGCCCGGCAGCGAAATAGTCGTTCAAGTGACCAAAGGCCCCATCGGCACCAAAGGCCCGCGCGTGACAACTAACCTTGTGCTGCCAGGCCGGTTCTTGGTGTTACTGCCCACGTCCGACCAGTGCGGTATATCGCGCAAAATCGAAGACCCGCAGGAACGCCAGCGCCTGCGAAAAATCCTGCGCGAACTAGCGATTCCGGACGGCATGGGAGTAATCATGCGCACCGCCGCAGAGGGCCAAAAGAAGCGGTATTTCATTCGTGACCTGGCGCTACTGCTCGAAGAATGGCGGCAGATCCAGGAGCGTATCAAAACCATGCCTGCCCCAGCATGCGTGTACCAGGAGCCGGACCTAATCGAGCGCACAGTCCGCGATTTCCTCACCGAGGATGTCGAGCGGATCGTGGTGGACAACGCCGATGCGTACAACCGAATCGTCGAAATGATTTCGAAGATATCCCCACGTTCGGCGCGCAAGGTCAAGCTCTATACCGAGCCGCAACCCATTTTCGACAGGTTCAACATCACGCCGCAACTCGAAAGCGCGTTCGCGCGCAAGGTCACCTTGCCCAGTGGCGGCTACATCGTCATCGACGAGACTGAAGCAATGGTCGCGATTGACGTCAACACTGGCAGCCACAAGAGCGCGAAAGAGCAGCAAGACTCGACCATT
>JANWZY010000069.1:10455-12059 GCA_025061935.1 Verrucomicrobiia bacterium | reverse complement strand
GATCTCAGACCGAGTGTCTTCGGGCATGTATTTTTCGAACACTGCAGGGAGCTGATGGTCTTCGAGCACTTTTTGGACAAGGTTGCGGTCGAACACAGTCCAGGGGCACTGCTGTACTGTGTCGTTCGCTTGCAAATACTCGGCCAGTCGAATTGCTACTTCGTGCGCGCCGCAACCTGTCTGACGCGAGATTGTCACAACTCTGCGCGGGGGCGCTTCGGCGCCGGCACCGCGCCGCGCCGCCTGTTGCATCTGGCAGGTTATGAAGCTTGCGCACTTTTCAAACTCTTGAGATTCAGTCATAGGGCTTGATTGTAAAACAATGTTCGCTGCTGATTGGCTTGAATGTTAGGGCGTACGCTGTAGCTCGTGCGCACGCTGGACCGGGACATAAATCGTATCGCCGGGCTTTAGCTGGCTCAGGTCTGTGCCGGGGTTGGCTGCAACTATATCATTGACGGTGACGCCGAACCGTGCGGCCACGTTTTGAATTGTATCGAACGGGCCGAGCCTGTGTATCACAAGCACTGGGGGTAACGGCGGCGTCTCCTCGGTTATCTGTTGGTTAAGCGCGAGCGCAATTGCTTTCATTTGTTCAAGCTCGACTTTGCGCATTTCGATTTCTTTTTGCGCCGTGGACAGTGTCGGGTCCTGTTGGATCCGCGCAAGTTCAGCCGAGGCCTCGCGTTTGATTTCGTAAATTACTGGGGCTGCGCCTGGCGCGCCTGCTTGCTGCGCAGCGGCGACTGCGTCGCGGTACACTGGGTCTTGAAGCCTTCGGTACTCTTCGTACCGCTGTGGCCCGAGCGCGTTGCGGATCGCTTGCTCCCGCTGCGCTTCCAGTGCAGCGCGTGCCTCTGCCAAGCCTGGGCTGTCCGAGGTGTAATTCCGCGCCAGGTTTTGCTCGATGGCGTCCCAGGCGTGGAACATTGCGCGGAACTCGTCCGGCGTGGGATTGAAAAATTTCAATTCGGCAAGGTGTTGGCGCAGTCGCTCGGCGGTTTCGGAGTACCGCAGCAAAAATTCTTCGAGCTGTTGCGGCGAAAGCACTTGTGCCAATTCATCGCGCGTTTGTTGGCGTAAGCGCGCAAGTTCGAGTGGATCAGGCTCGCGCCCAGCTTTACGCTGTTGCTCGATGTAGTCCTGAATGCGTTCGTATGCGCGGTTGGCGATTGTTTGAACCGCGTGTTTGATTTCCGCGGGCATGACTCCCAACACTGGGCCGTCGAGCGTGATTTGGACGCGGCCGCGCTGCGGCACCTGCGGCAACGTCGCTTCCGCCACTTCCCAGTCGGGTCCGAGCAAGTGCGTTAGCAGTGCGCGTCGCTCAGCTTCGAGTGCGCGCAATTTTTCCTCGGCCGCGCGTACGGTTTCGGGATCGGGCTCGCTGCGCCACCATTCTTGGGCGGGGGTGATCACTTCCGTGGCGCGGCGTAGCGCGAATAAATGGTTCACGTCGGCAATAATGATGTCTCGGATCGTTGACTCTGGGCATCCGATTTCGCGCAAATTCGCTATATACGTCGGGTAATCAGGAGATTCGATTTCGCGCCAAGAGAAGAACTGGCGCCGAACAACCACGTTGGTTTTGATCTGGTTTGTTA
>JANWZY010000069.1:0-10445 GCA_025061935.1 Verrucomicrobiia bacterium | reverse complement strand
GCTGAGCAGCGCGGTCGTGCGCTTGTGGTAAATGGTAAAGGCAATGGCCAGCGCAACGTTCAGGGCCAACGAGCAAACAAGTAGAATGCGCCCGCGCATAACGCCGTTCATGACGCTATTTACGCGCGTGTCTGCGTTTGGGCAAGTGCGTTTTTGGCTGGTCAGGCTCAGGGCTGCGGTGCAGTTTGTGTGCCCGCGCATGAAACATTCGAGTTACAAGTCGGCTGGTGTGGACATAGCATTGGCCAACCGCGTGAAGGCGGGGTTGCCAGCGTTGCTTAAACTAGCGCGCCGGCCCGAGGTCATAGGCGAAGTCGGCGGGTTCGGCGGATTGTTTGCGTTACGGCCTGGCCGTTACCGCGAGCCAGTCCTGGTCTCGAGCATAGACGGGGTGGGCACCAAGCTCAAGGTGGCGTTTGCCATGGATAAGCACGACACCGTGGGTCAAGACCTTGTTAATCATTGCGTCAACGACATTGCTGTGCTGGGCGCTGAACCGCTCTTTTTCCTCGATTACATTGGTACGGGCAGGCTCGAGCCGCGCGTGTTCGAGCAGATTGTGAGCGGGCTTGCGCGCGCGTGCGCGGAGAATAACTGTGCACTAATAGGCGGCGAGACAGCGCAGATGCCCGGATTTTATCAACCGGGCGAGTACGAGCTTTGCGGTGCAATAGTTGGCGTGGTCGAACGCGCGGCCGCGCTTGACGGGCGCAAGTCTGTTCGGCCCGGGGACGTTATCATTGGACTGGCTTCGACAGGGTTGCATACCAACGGGTATTCGTTGGCGCGGCGGATTTTTTTCGAAAAGCTCCGGCTCAAGCCGGACAGCTACGTACCAGAGCTGGGGTGCACAGTTGGCGAGGAACTGCTGAAGGTACACCTCAGCTATGGCAGAGTGATCCAGGATTTGTTAAAGCGTTTCAATAAATCGGTGGCATCGAATGCGCGGTTGCGGGTTATTAAGGCGTTTGCGCATATCACGGGTGGCGGGTTTTATGACAACATCCCGCGCGTGTTACCGGCAAATTGCGACGCTGTGATTCAAAAAAAGAGTTGGAATGTGCCGCCTGTGTTCAGGCTGATAGCTGAGCGCGGGCGCGTGAACGAGCGCGAGATGTACCATGTGTTCAACATGGGCATAGGGATGGTGGCCATTGTAGCAGCGGACACGGCTGAGGCCGTGCTGCGGTTCATTCGTGCGCGCGGCCATCAGGCGTGGATCATAGGCGCGGTTGAGCGCGGCGCGGGCAAAGTGCAGATTGTTTAGGGGCTGCGTATGGCAATTGAGATAATAGGGCCGCACCCGTTCGAGCGCGATGATCAGGGTCAACTTAAGACCCGGGTGGCGACCATTTTCCCGAAACACAGGGTTCTGGTTACCACCCCTGGCATTCATGCATGGCAGCGGCTCGAGTTCGGGGCGCTTTTGAACCGCAGGCGCCAGGCGGCCGGGCTCGGCCAATTAGGGTTTTCGGAGGAAGAGGCCGAGTGCGCCGAATCTGTTGACCTTTTAATCGAGCCAGATGCGATCCTAATCAGGCCCGATCCAGACCGGATGAAGCTGGCTTTGGAAGCGGACGAGCTGTTGCAGGAACTGGGAATATCGAAGCGGCAGATCAAGTTCCTGTTCGCGGTCAACGACAAGGTCCAGCAAGCGATAAAAGCGCGCGGTGAATGCTGGCGTATCGCGGCGCTACCGCGCTCGCGCGAAGAAATCCGGAAAATGATCGTCGATTCTAAGGTCGCCATACGCGAGCGGCCAATCTATTACCAGAACCGGCTCACGGGCACAAAATACCTCACGTTTACTGAGTTCGCTAAATTGGGCGCACTGCCACCAGACGAGTTACTCAGGCACCTGGAGGAAATTGCCGAGTTTTCGCGCCGCAGGAACCGGCTGGGTAATCCGGAGGTGGACTTCTTCGGTGCGGACCCGTTGCGGTTTGGAGCTCGGGATTTTGCCGATCTAAAGTTCAAGTCGGGGTTAAGCCCCGAGGCCGTGCGCGCGAAGTTCAACGAGCTATGCGCGCGGTTCAAGGACGCAGTCCCGCTTGAGCTTCAGCACGATGACCTGGACTCGGACTTGTGGTGCACGCGCATGTTTACGACCATTGTAGCGCGGCGCGACGAGACCCTGGCCGAGGAACTGTTGGAAGGGCTAAGCCCGGAGTTTTTCTTGCAGATCGAATGGTTGCCGGGGGGCAGATTCGAAGAAGGCGAGTTCATTTTCGACACCGTGTTTGAGGAAGCGGAGCAGCACCCGGACGACCCCGAGCTTATCTGGTTGTGCGACCCGTGCGCCAAAGGGTTCATCTTCAACTTCATTCGCCAATATGGCGACATCGAATACGTGAACGTGGGTCGAGTGGGCAGATCTTTGTCGCGGCGCGCTTTTCCTGGCGAGGGCCGGCGCGGAGTTTACATTGCGGAGCTGAAGCTGCGCTCGGTCCCGACCCCGATCGTCCGGTTCATCCGAATGCAAAAGTGGGGCATCCGCGAACGGCTCGACGAGGGTAAGGACTTGCTACGCGCCATTATCGAGAGCGAGGAATACACTGAGTACATTCTCGATAGGCGTTTGGGATGCCGGCAGTTGGGAATGAACCTGCCCCGCCGCGTTAACATGCACAGGGTTACCGAGGTCTATAATGGGACCAACACCGCTTACAGAGGCCAGTTGATCTGGGCCACGTACTTCGAACGCGACTACGTGCGGGGTATTGCAACGGACAAACTGTCAAAAGCGAAATTTTCAAATGCGGCATATGCGGAAGCGTTCGCGCGGTTGCTGGGCCGCGCTGCCGCATCAAATATCATCGTCGGGCGCGCGTACGGGAAGGGTCAGGTGGTCCTGTTCGATGACGGTGATGAAGTGATCATCGAGGGGCCGGATGGCATCCCCCAAGACCTTGTGGTGTGCGATCACACAGGCGCGTTTGACGAATACCAGCGGCCACTTTATGAATTCGCGGCGCAGTACGCGCAACCGATTAATTCGCGAACCCAGTTTGTACCAAACCCGCGCGCATTTGCCGAGACTTATCTGGACGCGTTCAAGGAGGCGTTTTGTCGGATCCAGGGCGATTACAGGAAACGCCGGCGCGCGTTCGACACACTGTTCAAGCACCGGCCGTACAGTACTGAAGGTAGCTTCGCTTACCGTTGGGAATGCGTTTTACGGCGCTTGGACAACACGGAACCTGACACACTGACGGACGCCATCCGGAAGCATATCTCGGTGCTTAACCCGCATTGAGACTCCCAAAACGGCTGGCTAGTTCCCGTTAGCCCCGAGGTTTGTGCCTGTGCACCTAGGTACTAACCCAGAAAACATTCCCACAAGATTGCGTTTGCGGGTCAGGCCAATAGCACAGTTTGTCGTTCTGGGTGTGTTTTTCTATCCTACGCTCAGAGCCTTTGACAGTGTGGCTGTAAGAAATCCAATAAGCTTTTCTGCACGGCGCAATTGCTCGCTCCGACAAAAGCTGCGGGGTTGCGGCTCCGCGCCGTGCCCCGGTTAGTAGCCCGGCCCAGCAAGCGCGACTTTGCCTTTAAATGTCCGGTACAGAATGATCGTGTATGTAAACACAAGCGGCAGTCCTACCGCAGCTATGATGAGCATTATTTTCAATGTGCGTTGCGACGACGCCGCGTTGTAAATCGTGAGACTGTTGGCTGCGTCAGGTACAGCCGGGACAAGATTCGGGTATAGCGCTCCTGCTACCTGTGCCATCGTTGCCAGTATGGCCGCAGCGGTCCAGCAGAACGCGCACCGTGTCGCGTCGCGCGAAAGTTTCCGCACGGCTATCCCTGCACATACGACGCTGAGCACAGGCAGCACAAGTATCCACGGTGCAGCCTTCAGCCGCGCGGTTACGTGGGGCAACGTAGCCCAAGTAATCAGTAGCGCTGCGGCCAAAAGTAGGGTGCCGGCTAAGCCCACTTTAATTCCGAGTCCCTTCAACCGCTCCTTAAGCTCGCCATCTGACTTAAGGGCGGCGTAAGCGGCGCCGTGAAGTGCAAACAGCCCGAGCACAGTTAATCCGATAAATACTGAGTAGGGGTTGAGGAGCGTCACCAGTGTACCTGTGAATTCGTGGCGCGGATCAAGCGGCAGCCCGCGGACGATGTTCCCAATCGCCACGCCAAGGATCAGAGTTGCAAGGACGCTTCCGGTGCAGAAGCAAGCGTCCCAAACTCGGCGCCAGCAAGCGGTCTGGCGCATGTTGCGCAGCTCGATGGATACCGCGCGCATGATCAGTGCGAGGAGCAGTAAAATCATTGCTGGGTAAAACCCGGAAAACACTGTCGCATATGCGTGTGGGAACGCCGCGAAGAGCGCGCCGCCAGCGGCCACTAACCAGACCTCGTTCCCGTCCCATACAGGTCCGATTGCGCGGAGCAATAACTGCCTGTGCTCATCGCGCCGGACAAACGGGTAAAGCGCGCCTATGCCGAGGTCGAACCCGTCCAAGATTGCGTAGCCTGCCAACAGCGCCGCAAGCAGCGCGAACCAGATCGAGTTTAGATCAATGCTCATACCGCCAGGAATGAGGTTGTTGCAAAACCGCCCAAACTGGCCCGAAATCCGATCGCTGTGCCAAAGGTCAACCTGGCCACCATACACTTGGTAGTGCCTCACTTCGCTGCGCCAGGTTCATCAGACTTCGGCAGTCCGGCGTCCGGCTCCGGGCCGTGCCGGACTTTTCCAAGCATAATCCAAATGAAAATTGCCAAGAGCAGCCCGTAAACCACCACAAACATGACGAGCGAGCCGAGCACGGCACCGGCTGAAACGTTGGGCGAAACTCCGGCCTCGGTCCGGAGCAGTCCGTACACGACCCAAGGTTGGCGCCCGACCTCGGCTGCTAGCCAGCCCGCCTGGTTTGCTATCTGCGGGCCGAGGAACGAAATAGTCAACAGTCGCAAGAGCCATCTGGCCGAAATCGCTCGGCCGCGCCACATCATCAACAGGCTTATCACCCCCAAGCCAATCATACTAAAGCCGATTGCGATCATGATGTGATACGCCTGGAAGGTTAAATTCACCGGCGGCCGGTCTTCAGGCTTGAATTCCCTCAAGCCCGGTATTGGCTTGGACGCATCTCCATGGACTAGGACACTGAGCAGGCCGGGGACACCAACTACATAGGCGCGCTCCTGTTGCTCGTTGATCCACCCGACAAGCGTCAGCGGCGCATTCGACTGCGTCTCGTACAGTCCCTCGAACGCTGCAAGTTTGGCAGGTTGATGCTTTGCCACGCCCACAGCGCTTTGATGTCCAGTCAAAAGCGAAAGCACAGCCGCTGCTGTGCCGTACCAAATGGCCGGCTTCAGCCCGGCGCGCGCGAACTCGATGTGCCTGCCTTTAAGCAGGTAAAACGCACTGACACTGGCCACTAGAAACGCCCCCGCCTGCCAGCACCCGCTCAGCACGTGCGATAAGCGGTCGAGCGTCGAAGGATTGAACACCATTTGCCAGAAATCCGTGATTTCTGCCCGCGGCCCGGCAGGGGTCTCGACAATTTTAAACCCCGCAGGCGTGTGCATCCATGAGTTGGCCACAATGATCCACAACGCGCTCAGGTGCGCCCCAAGGCACACCATGCATGTGGCGAAAAAGTGGAATCGCCGACTTACCTTTTCCCAGCCGAAGACGACTATGCCCAAGAAGCACGACTCAAGGAAGAACGCCAGAATAGCCTCCGCTGCCAACGGGCTGCCAAACACGTCGCCCACAAACCTGGCATAGGCGGACCAGTTCGTCCCAAATTGGAATTCCATCACTACGCCACTGGCGACGCCGAACGCGAATGCAATCGCAAAAATTTTGGTCCAGAACCTGGCGAGCTGCTGGTAAATGCCCGACCCGGTCTTGAGCCAGCGCCACTCGAAATACACGAGTAGCAGCGCCAGACCGATCGTAACCGATGGGAAAATGTAATGGAACGCAGCGGTCAGCCCGAACTGTATGCGCGCTAGCGTCAATGCATCCATACTTAAAACCGCGTTAAACGAACCAGTTCACTTGCGCACCCGACACGCGGCCGGATAAGCCTTGGCACCCGCTAATGTACGCAATCTGCATGCGGCGGATGCGCGAACACCGCGATCAACACAGCCACACAAAGTCCCGCCAGCAACGCGACCGATAACTTGACGCGGTCGTGCTCGTGGTACTGCAACTCGGGCACCAGGTCGGCACTGGCTATGTACAAAAACGTGCCTGCGCACAGCGCCAATGCAGCCGCTGCCCACGCAGGGTGTTCGTCACCTGACAATCCGATGCCGAAATAGAAAAGCAACGCGCCCAGAGGCGTAACAAGTGAAAATGCCAGGCTAACTATGTGACGCCAATGCGGCGCGGTGCCACTGGCGCGCATGAGTGTGGCAATAGCCAGCGCGCTAAATGGTTTGTGCAAAACCACGGCGAGCGCGGTGCCAAGCCCGAGCAGCCCGGTCCGACCAGGCTGTTCCGTTTGCACAGCCGCAGCCATTGCGACACCGTCAAAAATCGAGTGGAACGCAAGCCCAAGCGTAACACTGACCCAATCCAACCCGCGCGTGACCCGTTCAGCCAACGAATGCGTATGCCCGCACGGTGCCGGCGGACTGCCTTCTGCCACATCGTGGTGATGGAACGGCAGGAACCGCTGTAACAAGAACATGACCACGAACCCGGCCAGGAAAAATGCGCAACCTTTTTGGACGGAACCCAACTCGGCCGCAGCGTGTGGGAACATACCTAGCAGCGCAAGCCCAAGCATGAACCCGGCAACGAAACTGACTGCCACCTGCAACCACGTATGCGTAAGCTTCAACAGGTCCGGCAACGCGCCGCCGGCCAGTGCCGCAAGCACGGCGGCAACGCAATACACTACCAAGACCCAATCCGCTTGTGACTCATGGCCATGCATCGGAGTGACCTTACGTCCGACCGTTACTCGGGTCCGTTATTCGCTTGGGCGCAGTCCGCTCAAGCACCCATTCTACTGAGCCGCAGGTTGCGGTTGCAGCGCATCGAGCGCATCGAGCACCACGGGCAAATGCGTGTATGCCGGCCCGCCTTGCATCATCACGGCGACACCTGCCGCCTCGATTATCTCGGCAGGCGTGTTGCCAGCCTCGAGGCACTTCTGTACGTGAAGAACAATGCACGGCGTGCACCGCTGCGCAACTGCGATCCCCAGGGCAATCAGCTCTTTTTGCTTCGTGCTCAGCGCCCCGTCTTTCATCACCGAGCTGAACAATGTGCCGAAACCTTTTACCGTGTCCGGGGCGGCCTGGCGGAGTCTTTGGACGTCTGACTTGAACTTTTCCAAGAAAGCTTTTGGTGTGCTGTCCATTGTTTTTCCGGTTCGGTCTGGGTCCATTTCGCTTCCAGGTCAGCGCGCGTTCGGGCCGGCGCGCCGCCCGGCTCGGGCGTAAATCTCGTACGGCACAGCGCACAGGTCAAGCAGCGAATTTGGCCATGGGCTCGACCCGGGCAAACTCACCGTGCCAGACGCGGCGAGGTCCAGGATCGAATGCGCCTGCGCCACAGCAGGTCAACGTTGTAGATACGGCCGATGCAAGGACTTTTGCCGCGCGGCTGACTTGTGTAAGTTCCGGCGCAAAAAAGGCCATGAAACTGCTCGTCATCGGTTCAGGCGGGCGCGAGCACGCGTTGGTGTGGAAGCTCGCACAGTCACCGCACGTCACACAAGTATGGTGCGCGCCGGGCAACGCCGGCATCGGCATGGAACGGGTCGCGCGCACAGGCGCGCCGGTCGAATGCGTGAACATCGGCGCGGAAGACTTGCCGGCACTGCTCGCGTTCGCGCTCGAGCGCAAGCCGGACATGACCGTGGTCGGGCCGGACAACCCGCTCGCCATGGGCGTGGTTGACCTGTTCCAAAAACATGGGCTCCGGATTTGGGGGCCGACGGCACAAGCGGCACAGTTCGAAGCCTCGAAAGTTTTCTCGCAGCAATTCATGGAAAAGTACGGCATCCCGTGCCCGCGCGGCGGCGTGTTCACCGACCCGGCGCTGGCGTCCCAGTTCGCCGCCGAGCTAGGCGGCAAATGCGCGGTCAAAGCTGACGGCCTGGCCCTGGGCAAAGGCGTGATTGTGTGCCGAAACATGGCCGAGGCCGACGCAGCCATTCAACGGATGCTCGTACACAGAGAATTCGGCCAAGCAAGCGCGCGAATCGTGATTCAGGAACTGCTCGACGGCATCGAGGTCTCGTTCCACGCGCTGTGCGACGGCAAGACGGCAAAACTTTTCCCGACCTCACAAGACCACAAGCGCGCGTTCGACGGCGACCAAGGCCCGAACACGGGCGGCATGGGCACGTACTCGCCCACACCCTTCCTGACCGATACCGAGCTGGCTGCCGCAGAGCGGGCCATCCTCGGGCCGTGGCTCCGCGGCTGCGCCGCCGAACGCATCCATTTCTGCGGACTCCTTTACCCGGGCATCATGCTCACCCGGACCGGCCCGAAAGTGCTCGAGTTCAACGTCCGGTTCGGCGACCCCGAGACGCAGGTTTACCTGACCCGGCTCGAAAACGACCTAGTCGAACTGTTTGACGCTTGCCTAACCGGTACGCTCGACCGCATCCAACTCCGGTGGCGGCGCGAGGCGGCCGTGTGCGTTATCATGGCCAGTGCGGGGTATCCGGGCAAATACGAGAAAGGCAAGCCGATCACGGGCCTGAATGAAGTTGCCCAGCTCGAAAACGTGAAAGTGTTCCATGCCGGCACAGCGCGGGCAGGGGACGCAATTGTGACCAATGGCGGGCGCGTGCTCGGCGTCACAGCGTTGGGCAAAGACCTTAGCGCGGCGCGCGAGACCGCATATGCGGCAGTGGAACGCATCCGGTTCGACGGCGCATTTTACCGCCGCGACATCGCCGCCAAGGCACTCAATTACCGGGCGCCCAGCGGCGTGTCGGCCTAGGAACACGATCTAGCCCAGCTAGTTACGCTGCTAAATTTATCAAGTCCCCGAACGGTCCTGGGCATTCCCACGTTGCATGCGCAGTGCCTTCTTGGAGGTATGACGGTTTCGGGAAGGCAATCTCGACCGGCTGCCGGAAAATGGCGTGGCTGAGCACAAGCTCGCCTTTGTCAAGCCGTGTGATGTTGGCTTTTACTGGCATCTCAAGGAACCTGTAATGGATTGCTGCTAACTTAGCCGGCCCGCTGCGGCCGACCACGGTCGTTGAGCAATTACCTGGGCCGCGCTCGTGCACGGGGGCTTATGAATTGTTCGGCGCCGAAGAGTACCACTCCAAGGGCATGCTGTCGGGCGCAAGGGCGGCGGACCGGCTTGTGTTTCCGATAAAATCTGGTCTAACCAACGTGGGTTTGTGTTCTAGCAAGCGACGTTCGTCTAAGGTTCGGCCACGCTCTCAGATTGGGCAGTCCACAAACCTCAGGTTTCAATAACCGCTAAAATATGCTTTTTTAATGCGGTGGGTTGTTCGCACACCCTGAAGTCCCATTTTCCGAACTCGCCGTGATGATTCACTGCTTTGACCCACCTCTTGGCCGCTGCCTCCTTCTGCTGATCCTGCGCAGACACAAAGCCTTTCACTTCCAAGATGAGATTGATTTCCTTCCCGGCCTTGCCACGCAGGCGGACAAGGTAATCTGGGCGGTACTCGTGCCGTGCACCCTGCCACTCATACGGGATGGTAAAGTCCAGGTGGTCGTTGCGAGCGTAAGCAATCACTTCAGGCATTCGTTCCAACTGATATGCGACGCTGTGCTCCCATTTCGTCGCGTCTAGCACGACGTGGCTTATGTGACTTTTTGTCGTGCCAACGGTGGGGCGAACAGTACGAAAAAGCACTTCCGATGTCGAGCCGATGGGGCGGAACCGCTCGATCACTGGCAATAGCGGCGGCTCTCCAGCTTGTGTGTCAGGCTCGATTGCTTGGGTTAGGCGTTCGATGATGCGCTGCTTGTACTTGAGCAAGGCGATTTCCTCCAGCGGTGTGTCCTTGTCCACCACGATTACTCGCTTCTCCAGATACTGCCAAACGATGCCCAGCACTTGCGGAAACAGAATGTGCCGCGCGCTCCAGTCGTCGCGTTTGTCTTTAAGGCGATGGGTCAGTTCGGCAGCGATTTCATACACGGTTGCTTGCAGCCGCTTTTCGAGATGGAACTGACTTCGGTCGTGCAGCACCTCGGCGCCTGGACCTAACCGATCGGGACGCCCGACGTGATAGCCTGCCGCAGGCTTTATCACCACCTGCGTCGGCTCATTCGCGGGATCTATCGTGAGGTATAGCACATGATTCACCCGAATGCGTTGGCGCACGTCGAAAACATAACCTTCCACACGAGGGAAGGTGATTTCTAAATGCCTGCGCTCGAGCAATGCCCGCACCAACATAGAAACCTTTTGCACCTCTGTGCGGCTGACCGGCTTCTTCTTGACAGGGATGACT
>JANWZY010000068.1 GCA_025061935.1 Verrucomicrobiia bacterium | reverse complement strand
AAGCCGCTGAAGCGGCTTTGTGGTCGGCTTGACCAGCATTCACCGGGCTGAAGCCCGGTGCTAATAAAACGAGTGTGAAATATCCGGGCTAATTTCCAGTGTTCGGACACGAATCGCTACGGTAGCGTTTCCACAACCGCAATGGTTCCGCAACGGTTTTTTTGACGACACTGTTTGAAAGGGGGATGAGTATGCACGGATGCTGCGTCTCCAAAGGACTAGATCAGTCGGTTTTGGTAGATGCGTTTCCCGTTGAAGCTCCCAGGAACGATTTGTATGGTCCTCATCCAGGATGGGTGTGGCCCAGACACAGATGCGCTCGGTTGGGCCGCTGGCGCGGTCGGTAACCGTGCTTTGGGGTGTAGGCCCTGAGCGCGGTGCGCAACTTGCACGGCTAGGCATCCGGACAATAGAAGACCTGCTATTGCATAGGCCGCGCCGATACGAAGATAGGCGTCAGGTCCGGCCAATCGGGTCGCTTCGTTTGGGCGAGGCGGCAACCACACGTGGCCGCGTGGTGGCGATGGGGACAAAGTTGCTTAAAGACAGGCGCCGGACACTTTTCGAGCTTGTAATCGAGGACGCTACCGGCCGGTTGCATTGCCGCTGGTGGAATCTGCCATTTATGGAGCAGTATTTTAGGATCGGCTCCGAAGTGTTCGTGTTTGGGAAGCTCACTTCCGACAGGCCGCCAACCATGGATCATCCGGAAACAGAGGTTGTCGAGTCAGACGAGGAAGATTTTGTGCACTTGAATCGGATTGTGCCGGTGTATCCGCTCACAGAGGGGCTGTCGCAGCGGTGGTTGCGCTCGTTAGTTTGGCGCGCACTCAACCAGTACGAGGCGCAGATTTCCGAGCCATGGGCCGGGGCCGTTATACTCGGTGCGGGCGGGCTGGCCGAGGCTCGAGCGACGCCACGGCAGCTTGGTCTTGGCGAAGCTGAAATCCCGGCCATGCCGCCGCGCGCGCGCGCAATTCGGATGTTGCATTTCCCGGAGTCGCTCGAGGATGTCGAGGTGGCGCGGCGTAGGCTAGCCCTGGATGAGTTCATTGCGCTGCAGTGCCAGATGCAAGCTCGGCGGAAGCGGTTCGAGTCGCGCGCGACCGCGCTGCCGTGCGGCGGCACGAACCTGCTGATCAAGCCGTTTCTTGCCCGGCTCGGATTCAGCCTTACCGAGGCGCAGAAACGCGTGCTGCGCGAAATAAGGCGTGACATGGCAGGCAGGCATCCGATGCGACGTCTGTTGCAGGGCGACGTGGGGTCGGGCAAGACGGTCGTTGCTGCTTGTACGACGTTGATGGCGATCGAAAGCGGGTACAGCGTGGCGCTGATGGCGCCCACGGAAATCTTGGCCGAACAACACTATCAAACTTTCAAGCGGTGGTTCGACCCGCTGGGTGTACCGGTCGAGCTACTGACTGGCAGCAGGAAAACCGTGGCACCGGGCCTGGCCGATAGGGGGAGCCGCGAAGCAGACGGGGAGGCACCGCGACTTTTTGTTGGCACACACGCGCTCATAGAAGCGGGATTCGCCCCGCGCAAGCTCGGGTTGGTCATAATTGACGAACAGCACAAGTTCGGGGTCGCGCAGCGCGAGCGGCTCGTTCGGAAAGGGAATTACCCGCATCTGCTGGTAATGACGGCTACGCCGATACCGCGTACGCTCGGGCTTACCTTGTACGGCGATCTCGATGTTTCGGTCATAGACGAGCTGCCGCCGGGCCGCGGCGCAGTTAAAACGATTGTGCGCACGCAGGAGGAATTGCCTGCTGTCTGGGAGTTCATTCGGTCAAGGCTCGCCGAGGGGCGCCAGGCGTACGTTGTTTACCCACGTGTCGAGGAGGACGAGGCGGGAACAGTCAAGGCTGTGACAAAGGAGTTCAACACACTCAAGAAGGTGTTCTTGCCGTATAAGACTGGGCTGTTACACGGGCGGCTTGCGCCAAGACAGAAAGAGCAAGTTCTGGCCGAGTTCCGCGACGGCAAGCTTCATGTGTTGCTGGCCACCGCGCTAGTAGAGGTGGGTTTAGACGTGCCCAATGCCACTGTTATGCTGGTCGAGAACGCGGAGCGGTTCGGCCTGGCGCAATTGCACCAGTTGCGCGGCCGTATCGGGCGCGGCGCGCACGAGTCGTACTGCATCCTTGTTATGGGCGCGGCTACACCCGAGGCGCAAGAACGGCTCAAGGTTTTGGAACTGACCAATGACGGATTCGCAATAGCGGAAGCGGACCTGAAGCTGCGAGGTCCCGGCGAACTGCTCGGATTGCAGCAGAGCGGCATGCCCCGATTTAAGTTTGGAGAATTGACCCGGGACTTCGAGCTGGTCCGGTATGCCCGCGCGATAGCGCGGTGGCTGGTGTACGGATCCGCTGGCTGAAAAGCCGACAATGCCAGCGGTTGTACAACTGGTTTAAGGGCTGGGCGCCGGGCCCGTTGCCTTTCCCACAACGGCTCTTGGAATTGGCCCGGCAACCGCGTATAGTTCAAATATGAAAGCATTTTTGATCGCGTGTATTGCTGTGGCTTTGCTGGCTGCCGGTTGCGGGAACAAGTCTGCGCAAAAGTCGCAACCGGGCGAGAACCCGCTGACCGCGCCGGCAGACTACGTTGGCGCGGTTGCGCACGCAAAGGTCCAGGCCGAAAAGACGATTGACCTCGCCACGGTCAACAACGCGATCCGCCTTTTCTACACGGCGGAGGGCAGGTTCCCGAACAACCTCAAAGAGCTAGTGGATACGGGCTACCTCCCGGTCGTGCCTGAACCGCCACCCGGCATGAGGCTTATGTACGATCCCAAGACCGGCACGGCCACAATGGTTAAAGCGCAGTAAGCAAGGGTTGTTGAGCGCGCTGCCCACTGGCAAGTCCCCAAGGGTATGGGTGCCGGAAAAGACGCCTCCGTTGGCACCGGCTGAGCGTCGAGCAAGTGGCGCTGCTGAGTTTCGCATAGTAATGAACGAGCAAATAGTAATCCTGGATTTCGGTTCACAGTACACGCAATTAATTGCGCGGCGCGTGCGCGAGTGCGCCGTGTATTCGCAGATACTGCCCTACAACACGCCTGCATCGCGCCTGCGCGCGCTCGCGCCCAAAGGGATAATTTTGTCCGGGGGCCCGGCAAGTGTGTACTCGGCGGGGGCACCAAAGCCTGATCGGGAAGTGTTCGAGCTGGGTGTGCCCGTGCTGGGCATCTGCTATGGCTTGCAACTAATGGCAGACATTTTGGGCGGAGCCGTCGAACCGGGTCAAAAGCGCGAGTACGGCAAAAGCACGCTCACGGTGACGGAACCCGATTGCCCACTTTTTGCCGGCTTGCCGCGTAGCTTTACCGTTTGGAATTCGCACGGTGACAAGCCGACGCGTCTGCCCCGCGGCTTCAGACCCGTGGCTGGCACGGAGAACTCGGAGTTTGCCGCGATCGAGCACCGTCAGAAGCGGTTGTTCGGCCTGCAGTTTCATCCCGAGGTTGTTCACACAGCGTACGGAAAGAAAATCATCTCGAACTTTGTACACGGTGTGTGCGGGTGCGGCCGCACCTGGACAATGCGCAATTACATAGCGCAAGCGATTGAACAGATTCGTGCGCAGGTCGGCACCGAACAGGTCATCTTGGGCTTGAGTGGTGGAGTTGATTCTAGCGTGGCGGCCGCACTGTTGCAGCGCGCGGTTGGCGACCAGCTCAAATGCATTTTTGTCAACAACGGCCTGCTGCGCGCGCGCGAGCCTGAGCTGGTCCGCGAGTTCTTCACAAGCCGATTCAAGCTCAATTTGATTTACGAGGACGCAAGCGCGCTGTTTTTGAAGCGGCTGCGGGGCGTGACCGATCCGGAACGTAAGCGGAAAATAATAGGGCGCACTTTTATCGAGGTTTTCTCAGCGGCGGCGAAACGACTCGGCAAAGTGCGATTCCTGGCACAAGGCACGACGTATCCTGACGTGATCGAGTCGGTGCCGATCTCGGGCAATCCGGCTGCACTGATCAAGAGCCATCACAATGTTGGCGGGCTGCCGGCCAAGATGCGGTTCGAGTTGGTCGAGCCGCTCCGTTGCCTGTTCAAGGACGAGGTGCGCAGGCTCGGGCTGGAACTCGGGTTGCCGGAACAAATTGTCTGGCGCCAGCCGTTCCCCGGCCCCGGGCTGGCCGTGCGCATCATTGGTGAGGTCACGCCGGCACGGCTCGAAATCTTGCGTAAGGCCGACTGGATAATAATCGAAGAAATGAAAGCCAATGGCTGGTACTACAAGATTTGGCAGAGCTTCGCGGTGCTGTTGCCGGTGCGCACCGTGGGCGTAATGGGCGATGAACGAACGTATGATTATACCGTGGCTGTGCGTGCCGTGGAGTCTCAGGATGGCATGACGGCTGACTGGGCCCGGCTCCCGCACAAACTGATGGAACGGCTCGCCAGCCGGATCATCAACGAGGTCAAGGGTGTGAACCGTGTGGTCTTCGACATAACCAGCAAGCCGCCGGGCACAATCGAGTGGGAGTGAACCCCTGGTTGCGCTTGCCGCCCGGAATGCGATGCTGAGTTACCGACTCGACCCGCGTGCGCGCGCAAAAATGACATTGCAACCCGACAATTGTTCCGTTGCGGCTCCAGCTCACTTCTGCTTCGCAGCCGCTTGGGTCTTCGGCTGATACGGCTTTGGAGCGGCCCGACCGCGCGCCAGAAAGGTGCAAGCAAGCCACAACTCACTGTTCGATTGCTAACGCGGGCAGCGCATCGATGCCCTGGCAACCGTTTCCAATCTTGTCAGCAGCCGCGGTTCTCAGACGAACCAGGCTCGCTTGCCAACCGGGCCAAGCGGGCCGGCTCAGGAGTTCGCGCAGGATCAGAATGCGCGGCCCAAATTCGATGCACCATAGATTTGAGCTTGTGTCACGAGCTGCAGGCCTGTTCGCCTGTCCGTAGGCACTTTGATACCCAGGGCCGGTCATGCCTGACGCCAATCAGGTAACATCCTGATTTGCAGCATGTTATCCATGTATCAGCGCGCATTTTTCGGCAAGGTTTATGCTGATCTTTTGAACGTAAATCATCCAGTCGTAAAGGAGGTTTATGCTCAGTTCTGATGTAGTTGGTGGAGCAGAGCGGAGCCAGTCAGCAGCGCCGAGGTTGTTTCGAGAGCGGGTTTGCAACCGTTCTGCCAGCGGGAACCGCGCCCACGGCTTCACGCTGCTCGAAGTGATGGTTGTATTGGCCATAATCGGTGTGTTGGCGGCTATTTCAGTGCCAAGTTTTGTGCGTGCGCGCGCGCGTGGGCAGCAGAGTGCCTGCATCACTAACTTGCGTCAGATTGACTGGGCGAAGCAGCAATGGGCTTTGGAGACACGCGCCTCCGGTACAGTTGTGCCTGCCAAAGCCCAGATAGCACCGTATCTAGGCCGAAGCGGGAACATCGAGGCGATTGTATGCCCTGCCGGCGGAGACAAGCCTTTCGACGACTGTTACTCGATCAACTCGCTTGGCGAGGTTCCCACTTGCAAGATCGAACCCAAATACCACTCGCTTGAGTAGCACTTGGCTCTAACTCGGGGCCTGCACGGGGCGGGCAGGCTCAGTTAGCGTACAAACATTTTCGGACTTGTCGCTCCAGTTAAAGTTTTGGGCGAGCCAAACGGCTGTGGCGCTTTGGCGGTTTTTGTCCATGTGAGAGCAGCCTTTGAAACGGTTGAGGAAGAACAAAATACGTTGGTTCGGCGAACCAAAACCCGTTGGCGTGAGCGAACGCGCACCGTGTATCGCCCAACGTTAGCGCTCGTTTATAAGCTAAGCTGAGAAAGCTGGCCGCATAAGTAAACCTGGCCCGGCGTAACGCTTCCGGTGTGGCTGCGGCGCACGTTGCCCTTGACGCGGCCGCGCGCGGCTGCAACGTTTGGTTTGCTTGGCGCAGGCTCGACCAGCGGCAAGCGACTTGTTCGAACTCGTTTGGCGTACTCCCGCTGCGCAGGCCCTTGCGCGGCGTTTGGAGAAGGGAGGAGTTTCGTTTTGCGCTGGCGTTGCGCGGTCGGGTTGGGCGTTCGTTGCGGCACTGCTCGCGTATGTGTTCCCTAAGCGCGTGATTGTAGTCGTCGCGGCGGACGCACCGACTCAGGAACTGGTCTACGACGAGCTCCGGACGTGGTTGAGTTTAGCCGGTGAGCGCATGTGGCCGGCTAAGCCCGTGCATAACGAGTCAGGCGCTCTACCGGCCGGTGACGGCGCGGAACGGTTGGTGTTCTTCCCCGCTTGGGACGTGCTACCGAATGAAGACCGATTACCCCATGCGGACGTAATCAGCGATCGTATCAGCACCCTCGTGGCTTTGACAGCCTGGCGCGGGTGTGGTGCCGCCGGCGCGCCGGTTTCGGACGCGCCCGTGCTGGTCACGACCGGGCGCGCGCTCATGCAGCGGACATTTGCGCCGGCGCACTTCGCGGCAAATACACTCAAGGTTGCTTGCGGCGACCGCGTGAACCCGCTCGAGCTGCGTGAATGGCTCGAGGCCCGCGCGTACGAGCCTGAGGCGCGTGTCACGCAAAAGTCCGAGGTCGCGTTGCGCGGCGGCATACTTGATTGCTGGCCTGTGGCGCGTGCATGGCCGGTGCGACTGGAGTTTTTTGGCGATGAAATCGAGTCGCTGCGCGAGTTCGACCCTGTCACTCAAATTTCGCGCGGCAGAATTGAATCGGTTGTTTTAACCCCCGGGGGTGAGCTTGGTCTGCTCAAGCGCGCATTGGGACGTAAGTCTGAAGCCGCACACGACCCGGCGCAGGCACAAGAACCACACTCATGCTTTCAAAGCGGGTCGGCCGATACGATTGCCGGCACGCTCTTGGACTACCTGCCTCCCGAAGCGTTGGTCGTGTTGTGCGAACCCGACGCAATTGTCACCGGCGCGGCTGAGTACGCGCGCCTAGTGCCACCCAACGACGCTTTGCACTGCAATTGGGATGACGTGGAGGCAAAGTTGTGCTCGGGGGAATTGACTGTGCTGGCAGTGACCGAGGCGGGGAAAGAAGAGCTAGAGCCGTGCAGCGCGCACTTGCGCCTGGGTCAAGCGCAGGCCGGGGCTGGATTGGTTGACCTGCAGTTGCAGAGCCTAGAGGCTTACCGGCCATTGAATGAGCGCCCGCCCGAGCCGGAGGTGGCCGAGGTGCAGCGGCGCGAATTTTTTTGCCAGATGCAGCGCTGGTTGCGGCAAGGTTATCGCCTAGAGGTGTTCTGTGCGCAGGATGGGGAGCAACAGCGGTTCCGTGAATTGTGGGCCGAGTACAGCACATGTCTGGCTGGTGTTGAAGCGGCTGGTGCGCCAACCGGGTTGAATGTTCACCTTGGGGGGTTATCGGCCGGCTTCCTGTGTGATCCGGCCGGACTTGTTGTGGTGACCGATGCCGAAATATTCGGGCGCTACAAGCTCAGGCGGCCCCGGCGGCTCCGTCAACCGCAAGCGCCTGCGGTGAGTTCGGTGCTGGACATTGATTTCACTGAGTTGGAAGAAGGCGACCTGGTTGTACACGCGCAATATGGGATTGGACGTTATTGCGGGTTGAAAACGTTGCCTGTTCGGGCCGGCCAGGCCGCCAGCACTGGGTCGGTCCAGCCGATGGGCGTCGAGTGCCTTGTAATCGAATATGCCCCGTCTGTGCCTGGGGGCGAACCGCCGAAGCTTTACGTGCCTGTAACGGATGCGCACTTGGTCAGTAAGTACATAGGCGCTGGGCGCGCGCGGCCGCCGCTGAGTGTGCTCGGCAGCCGGCGCTGGCTCCGCGCCAAGGCCGCTGCGGCGCGTGCTGTACGGGATGTAGCGGCGGAACTGCTTGCCGTGCAAGCTGCGCGCGAGTCGCAACCTGGCTATGCTTTTAGTCCTGACACAGCCTGGCAGCGCGAGTTCGAGAGCAGTTTCCCGTACGAGGAGACGCCGGACCAGTTACGCGCGATCCGTGAAACGAAGGCGGACATGGAAAAGCCGAAACCGATGGACAGACTAATCTGCGGAGACGCGGGGTTCGGCAAGACCGAGGTCGCAATTCGCGCAGCGTTCAAGGCAGTGATGGACGGCAAGCAGGTGGCCGTGCTGGTGCCGACGACGGTCCTGGCGCACCAGCATTACAACACGTTTCGTGAACGCATGGCCGCCTGGCCTGTGCGCATCGAGCTGCTTTCGCGGTTCCGTACGCGCGCGCAGCAGCGACAGATAATCCGTGACCTAGCCAGCGGCGCAGTGGATATTGTCATCGGCACGCACAGGCTGTTGCAGGATGACGTGCAATTTAAAGACCTCGGCTTGGTTGTCATTGATGAGGAACAGCGGTTCGGCGTGTTGCATAAGGAAAAACTCAAAATGCTGCGCCGGCTCGTGGACGTGCTTACGCTGACCGCGACGCCGATCCCACGGACGCTGTACCTTGCTTTATGCGGCGCGCGGGACATGAGCTTGATCCAGACACCGCCCCAAGACCGGCTGCCGGTCGAAACGATTGTGTGCCAGTACGACGAGCGGGTGATCCGCGACGCGATTCAGCGGGAGTTAAACCGAGGCGGCCAGGTGTTTTTCTTGCACAACCGGGTAGCGACCATCGAGTCTGTGGCGCAAAAGCTGCGCGAGCTTGTGCCGCACGCGCGCGTGGCTGTGGCGCACGGGCAAATGCCCAGCGACGAGCTTGAGGAAGTCATGACACGGTTCGTCAATGGCGAAGCGGATGTTCTGCTTTCGACCACGATAATCGAGAGCGGGTTGGACATTCCGAACGCGAACACGATCATAATAGACCGCGCGGATAGGTTCGGCCTGAGCGATTTGTACCAGTTGCGCGGGCGCGTGGGCCGGTACAAGCACCAGGCGTATGCTTACCTGCTACTGCCGCGGCATTCGCAGCTTTTGACCGATGTCCGCAAGCGCATCAGCGCGATCAAGCAGTATTCGACGCTCGGGTGCGGGTTCAAAATTGCGATGCGCGACCTGGAGATACGCGGCGCGGGGAACCTGCTCGGGCGCGAGCAGAGCGGGCACATAACGGCGGTCGGGTTCGACCTGTACTGCCAGCTACTGAAGCAAGCAATTGCGGCGCTCAAAGGCCAGCCGGAGAAACCGCGCCCCCAGGTCGAGGTGAAGCTTGATTTTGTCGTTTGGGGTGCAGACGCCTGCGCGCCCGTGCCGCGGCGGGCCGGTTCACGTCCGGCGGGCGCGGTTACTTGCGCAGTTATTCCGCAGAGTTACATTCCCGATCCGGTTCAGCGGATAGAGATCTATCGCAAGCTCGCCCAGGCGCCGGACGCAACAGCTTTGAACAACTTGGCGGCGGAACTGCGTGACAGGTTCGGCCCGGTCCCGCCTGAGGTCGAGTTGCTGCTGCAAATTTCGGAACTCAAGATTCTTGCAGCCGAGCGCGGCGTCACGTCGGTCGAAGTCAAGGACGACAAACTGATGCTGGGTCGGCGCGGCGAGTTTGTCACTGTTGGCGGGCGTTTCCCGCGGCTGAAGCAGAGGACGCCGCGAGCGCGCTTGAATGAGATCAAACAGTTTGTGCTTGCATTGGCGCCTGAGGCAATCGGCTGAAATCTGGTGCCATAGACGCTGTGAGTGGGGACACAGCCGACGCCGCGTGCGTTCGTTTGTGTCTTGAACGGGTTGGGCAGCGCGTTAAGCTTTTGGCACATGAAAAATGCCGGCAAGGCTAGACAGGCCGGGCTGCGGCTGATCGTGCGCGTGACGATTGCAGGGTGCGCGTTGTGGCTGCTTGCGCTCGGGATAGACCTGGTCCGAGTCGGCGGGCGTTTGGCCGGCGCGCCTGTTCTGTGGCCGGGCGCCGCAGTGTTTTGCGCCGCGTGTCTTGGTTTCGCGGCGTTTTCGGTTGTTTTTTTCCGGGATCCCGACCCGCGGCCGCCGAAAGACGCGCGGCTCGTCGTTGCCCCCGCCTATGGCACGGTTGACCTAGTTGACGAGACCACCGAGCCAGAGTATATGGGGGGCGGGTGCCGGCGCGTCTCGATTTTCCTCTCGGTTTTCGATCCGCACGTGCAGACCGCGCCTGTGACAGGCAAGGTGGCGTTGCTGAAGCATCGGCCCGGTAAATACATGTGCGCGCTTCGGACGGAATCGGCCGCGGCGAATGAAAGCGTGTTGATCGGGTTCGAGCCGCGAATTGATCCGAGCCGGCGCCTGGCCATGCGGCTGGTTGCTGGTGTGCTGGCGCGCCGGATCGTGCCCTGGATTACGCCGGGCGAGGAAGTTAACTGCGGCGACCGGATCAGCCTGATTCAGTTCGGCTCGCGCGTGGAGGTTTACCTGCCGTTGTCGGCACAACTGATGGTCGAGGTCGGTCAAAAAGTTGCTGGTGGCCGGACTGTCATGGCGCGGCTGGATTAAGTCATGGAACTGCCATGAACGCGCAGACACAGCCAAACCAAGGTCGGCAGGAAAACACCATCAAGATCTACCTTTTGCCGAACTTGTTGACCGGGTGCAATCTGTTCTGCGGGTTTGTAGCGTTGACGAAGATAGTCGAGGCGCGGATCGGCCCGGACCTGCCGCCGGAGCTGCTGTTGCGCGGTTATTTCAGCATCAAAGTTGCACTCGGGTTTATCCTGCTGGCATGCATTTTTGATCTGCTGGACGGGCGCGTGGCGCGGATGGGCGGGGTGGACAGCCCGTTCGGGCGCGAGTTCGATTCGCTGGCCGACTTGATCTCGTTCGGGGTGGCGCCTGCGTTCCTTGTGCACCGGATCGTGCTTAAGGACGTGTTTGTGGCGAATCCGGAAATTGGCTGGTTCATAGCTTCGATTTACCTGCTTTGCGGCGCGTTCCGTCTGGCGCGGTACAACTGCCTGGCCATGCTGCCGGAGAACCGTGGCGCGAAGGATTTCGTGGGCTTCCCCATACCTTCGGCGGCCGCGTTGGTCGCGTCATTGACGCTGTTCATTATGTGGTGGGACGAAAAAGAGCTTGTGGTTGGGAAATGGCGGTACGCGCTGCCGGTGCTGCTGCTGTTTTTGTCGGGCATGATGGTGAGCAACGTGCGGTACCCGAGCTTCAAATCTCTGGACCTGCGCTCGACCAGCACATTCACGAAGTTGCTGATCGTGGTCTTGTTCATCGGTTTCTTGGTTGTGGTGCGCGAGAAAATTTTGCCGCTGGTGTTGCCGATCATTTTCACCTCATACCTGCTTTACGGGTTCATCAGGCCGTACATATCGAAGCGTATCCGGCGCGAAATCGAGGAAACCGAAGATGAGGAAACGCAGGCCGCCTCGGCCTGAGCCACATGCTCGAGCTGTCGCCCATCACGCTGGCCGGTGTAACCGGGTTTGTCAGCGGCGTGTTGCTGGCTATGCCGGTCGGGCCAGTCAATCTTACGATCATGAACGAGGGCGCGCGGCGCGGATTCGCATGGGCGATGATGATCGGGCTGGGGGCGGTGTTCATGGAAACAATTTACTGCACGATCGCATTCACCGGGTTCGCTTCTTTTTTCAGCCGTGGCTATGTGCAGGCCGCAATGGAACTGGTCAGCTTCGTGTTCATGCTTTTTCTGGGGCTCCGATTTATTTTGGCCAGGTCGGTCACGGCCCCGACACGCCTGTTCCCGAGCAAACCCGAGCTTGAAGAGCGGATCGAAGCACGGCTCGAGCGTCGGTTCCACCCGCACTCGGCCTTCATGACCGGGTTCTTGCGCGTATTGGCAAACCCTGGCGTACTGGTGGTTTGGGTGGTTCTAGCCGCAAATTTCATTTCGCGCGGATGGGTGCAACCGGAGTATCCTGGGACGCGCTCGGCATGCATCACAGGCGTGGCGCTCGGCGGAACGGTATGGTTCGCGACGTTTAGCTGGCTTGTGTCTCTAGGTCATCGGCGGTTCAGCGAACGGACTCTGTTGAAAATCGAGCATTTGTCCGGTGTGGGACTGTTGCTGCTCGCAGTCGTGCATGGGGTTAACATTGTGCTGCAACTGGCCAGGCACAAAATGTAGATTTCGGCCGCGTACCAGTCGGTCGTACTGCAAATATGCCAACGTGCGTGCTGCACACATGACCCGTTTGACCGGTGGTGGTAAAGAATCGGCCCATGAACTTGCCCATCGGCTCGGCTCCGTTATGCGACGC
>JANWZY010000067.1 GCA_025061935.1 Verrucomicrobiia bacterium | reverse complement strand
CGCTGACAGTGATTGCGCGTGTCGCCCGCGTAGCCGCCGCTCGCGGCAAAGCCTATTGTGCCGTATCCATATCCATAACCCCAGCCACTTTAGCCGGGCATTCAGCCAGGAGCAAAATGCATCCACTGCCGCCAGCCGTGTTAGCGGCTTTAGCTGCAAATGGAAAACCGTTGAACCGGTTTTACCTAGCTGCTGCGGGCCGACACCGGGCTGAAGGCCTGGTGTTAGTTGTCCGCTATCGCGACTCTAAATGGTCTTGGTGCTGGGCCATGGTCGCGACGTAACTTTCCCACAGCTCGGCATGTACGTACAACTCGAAGAACACGCCCGGGCGAAGCTCATAAATACCGACCATGCGCCATGCCCGATCGGTTTTTTCGTCGAAGGCCGCGTTCAATTTGTGTGATATGATCATAACGGGCGCGAATGGATCGTCCGGAATCGCATCCCACCACCCGACTTGTTGGAACGCGCGCAAGTACCAGGGCAACGGCCAGTAATCGTGGTCCGGCGCCATTACCTTAATCATGATGTTTGAGCCGCCTGGCGCGGCCCGGCGCAATCGCTCTAAAGTATCGGCCAACCGCAAAATGTCCGGCGAAGTCTGCGCATACGCGTACGGGTTGCGGCGGTGCGCAAAATAATTGAAGTTCAAGTTCCAGCACTGCCACAACAAGTGCGCCGCTGCGGCGAGCAAGACCGTGCCCAACGCGAGTCGCGCCGCGCGGCCTTTAAAAAATTCGCATAGCGCGGCCACTCCAATGCCGGCAAGCAGCGCCATGCCATGCAAAAAGCTCAGCGCGCACCAGGGCGTCTTGTAGGGAATCAACGCATAAACCGCTGTGACAGTCCATGTGTAAATACTCAAAAACTGCGCGAGCCTGGGATTGACCGGCCCGAGCCATTTTCCTGCTAGGCCCGCGCCGGTGCCAACTGCGGCTAGCACCCCTATTGCGGCTTCGGTCCATGCGACCTTCTGTGTCGTAGGGAACCAGAACAGCCGCTCGAAATAGAAATACCACGGATGAATGTGCGGAGTCTGAGTGCCTGCGTGCCAAGCCCAGAACCCAAGCGCGCGGATCGCGTCAGGCACGCCGCCGAGGTTGGTGAAAAACGAGCTGTAAAAAGCAATCGTGACTATGGCACCGGTTGCAATTGCGGCCGCACAATGCAAAGCGTTCCTTGCAGTGTCACGATCGTCGCATGGTGGCAGGCGCCGCGCCGCGCACATAGCCGCTACGCACATGCCAGCAAGCGAAATCACAAACGTCTCCTTCGTGCATGCCATTAGTCCGCAGCATGCACCGCACACAATTGCCCAGGCCAGTCGGCGCGACTGGGCCCAGCGCCACCCCGCCCCCAAAACTAGGGCGGTGAAAAACACAAGCAGTGTCTCGTGAATGAAATACCGGCTATAGAAGACCATTCCGGGCGAGACCGCGAGCGCGCTTGCAGCCACAGCGGCGGCGCGCTTGCCCAAGCCATCGTGCATCAATCCCACTAGCAGCACGATACCTACGCCCAGTGCAACGGGCACGGCCCGGAGCGTCGTTTCACTCAGCTCGGCATACGTGCGCGCGCCGCTCAGCCATACGGCCGGCAACGTGACGTAGTAAAGAGTCGGGCCATGGAACTGGCGCGGGTCGTATTCGTACCGGCCCGTTTCCCATAACTGCCGGAAAATGGCCGCGTTGACGGCCTCGTCGTTGTGCATCGGGCGCAGGCCGAGTCGGCTCGCGCGCAGTGCCAACGCAGCGCAAGCTGCGACGAGCAGCCAGACCCACAGCCGTCGGGTCATTCTGCCGGTGTCCCGTACACCTCGATTTCCTGCCACACGTTAATCGCGCTAAGGCTACTGCCGCGCGTGTAACAACGCACGTACCGCGCCACGGCCCCTTTGGCATCCACTATTTTCCCGAATCGTGTCTCGAAGTATTCGCGGTCTGTACCTGGACCGAGCCCGGACGTATTGTCTGTGTCGTTATTGAACAGGGTCCGCACGTTCTGCGTGAACTCGGCGTCGTCGGCCACCTGCACAATCACGTCATGGACCACCTGCAGGTAGCGGTGATCGTGCCACATGACGATCGCGTAGATTCGATGCGGCGCACCGAGGTCAACCTGCACCCATTGCGTGCCGCGGCGCAGCTCGACCACTTGGTCGTCGTACGGGTCTTTCTTGCCGTCTGTGATCTGGGCAAGTTCGCCAGAAAACGGTTTTACACTCGCGGTGACTGGCTTGCCCAGGGCTACATTCGTGACACCCTTAGGCGCGAGGAAAGGTGCAGGTGGCTTGTCCGGGTCGGGTGGCGGTTCGATGTTCGGCCCTTTCGGTATGTCTTCTGGCGTACCTTTGAGTGACGGCGGGGGCAACACGATCGGCAACGGTACTTTCTCATGCACCGTGCGCGGCGCCGGTTCCGTGCCGTTCACGGGCGGTTGAGCAGTGCAGATGAGCCCCTGCCAAATGATGCCGCAGCTCAGTGCGATTGCCCTGAACGCAATTAGGCGGATCCGTAATTCAAATCCATTCCGACTCACACGCATTTCATAACCGAATCCGGACGGTTTTCAAAGGCCAAAAAATATGCGCGCAGGAAACGCACAACCGGCACTTTCCGGTTTGATATGAGTTTTGGCGCGGCTACACTCTCTTCCCCGTGCGACCGAAGTGGTTAGCTGCGTTCTTGTTGGCTTTTTGCGCCTGGACAGTATGTATGCATGGCGCACCCGGGCGGATTGTCAAGGTGCTGCCCCAGTACCTAGACGCGCGCGGGCGGCATATGCTCAGCCCGAGCTTGTTCGAGCGCGACGCGTATCAAGCGATATTGAATGCGCGACCTGAACTACGCGGCGGGTTCCAGCTTGCAGTTCAATGGAAGGCCAAGAGTGCGCCGGAAACTCCGCTCAGGCTGCGGGCCGAGCTCCGGTCGGTGACGGTTGGAAATGAACTTGTCGAAACAGTGATCGAGCAGGCTGCCCGGCCCCGGCGCCGGCTGAGTCAATGGAACTATTTGCGTGTCGAAGGCGAGACGTTCAAGCGTCTAGGTGAGGTACGCGCCTGGCGCGTAAGTCTGTGGGCTGGAGAGAAACTGTTGGCCGAGCAGCGCTCGTTTTTATGGCAGGCCGGTCGAAGGCAGGATTGAGCTGCTAAGGCCGTCGCGGGGCGAACCCGGCACACACATTAACATGCTCATTAACATGCTGATTTAGCACACTGCGAAGATCGCGCCTTTGGGCAGCAAGCGTCCGAGGTGATTTATGCGCGCCCGATAATTTGTGCCTGACGTAAAAGTGGCTTGCGTACCGCCAGCGGAGGTTTTAGGTTCGCCCGCAGATTGAAGCCGCAAGGTTGGACCAGTCGTACCAAGTGAAGTTGCTCGTGTTCGCTCATACGCCGCCACCGCACCATGGCCAGAGCTACATGGTGAAGCTTATGCTTGAGGGTTTCGGCGGCGACCGGCGCCGGAAGCGCAACGAGCCTGAACCAGACCCCCAATCGGACCCTTACGGCATCGAGTGCTACCACGTTAACGCGCGCCTGTCGCGTGACCTCGAAGACATCGGCGAGTTCCGGCCCGCCAAAGTATTGCTGCTGCTGTGGTATTGTCTGCAAGCGATTTGGTGCAGGTTCAGGTACGGCGTGGACACACTGTACTATGTGCCCGCTCCTGGCAAACGCTCGGCGCTGTTCCGTGACTGGCTCGTTATGACATTGTGCCGACCGTTTTTCAAAAGAGTCGTGTTGCACTGGCACGCGGCCGGGCTGGCCAAATGGCTCGAGACACACACACAGATGCGCACGCGCGCGATGACGTACCGCGCCTACCGCGACGTCGATCCGAGTATTGTGCTATCCTCCTACAACAGGCGCGATGCGGAGAAACTGTGGCCGAAAGAGATTCGAATCGTGCCAAACGGGATACCCGACCCGTGCCCGAACTTTGAGACCGGCGTGTTGCCGCGGCGGCGCGCGCGCGTCGCTGCACGGCTGAAACTACTTTCGGGTGTCGGCTTGACGCCCGGCGAGGTCCAAGCGGCCGGTGGGGACCCGCACATATTCAAGGTGCTTTTCCTCGGGCATTGCACGCGCGACAAGGGACTGTTCGATACGATGGATGGAGTAGCACTAGCTAACGCGAAGCTGGCTGAGTTGGGCATACCGATTCGGGCCCAACTCGTGGTTGCCGGGGGGTTCATGCACGAGCATGAGCAGGCGGAGTTCGAGGCGCGCCTGGCTGCGCAAAACCAGTTGGTCCTACCGGGGTTTCCTGTCGCAACTGTGCCGGGCCAACCGGAATCTGTCAGTGCTTTGGTCGGCGCGCGGTCGAGTTTACCACAATTTACCTACATTGGGTTTGTCTCGGGCGCAGCCAAGGCCAGCGCGCTACGCGACGCCGACTGTTTATGTTTCCCGACCTACTACCACGCCGAAAGCTTCGGGCTGGTGATTATAGAGGCGATGGCGTTCGGGTTGCCCGTCGTTGCATCGAATTGGCGTTCGATTCCGGAGATTGTGCCCCCGGGCTACCCCGGCCTGGTCCAGCCGCGTAGCCCCAAGCAAATAGCAGATGGGATCATCAAAATGCTCACCTTTAACGATGCGGAAGTGCTCCGCGCCCGTTTCCTGGAGCGATTCTCGCTGGAGCAGTACTTAAAAGGCATGGCCGAAGCGATTCGGAGCCTCGATAAGCCCGGTGTCGCGCACGCTGCTGCTGTACAGAGCCGGCCGGTCGTGTGACCTGGCGGCCAAATTAGTTGCGAGAAACCGCCGGTGAGCTACTCTAGCGGCGGTGAAAATCGGGCTGCTCCAACTTAATTCGACAATAGGCGATTTCCCGGGCAACGTGGCGAAGTTGCTCGACGGGTACCGCCGCGCTTGTGCAGCCGGCGCCGAGTTCGTCGTTGCGCCTGAAACTTTTCTTTGCGGCTATCCGGCGCGCGACCTTCTTTTGCGTGCAGATTTTGTCGAGGCGAACTTGGCTGCGCTCGACAAGGTCGCCGCGCAGATCGGGAACGTACCGCTTTGCGTGGGGTTCGTTGACAAAAACCCCGACCGGCCAGGCCGGCCTTTGCACAATTCCGCTGCAGTGCTGCATGCAGGCAAGATTGTTTGGCGCCAGCATAAAACGCTGCTTCCCAGTTACGACGTGTTTGAAGAGGACAGATACTTCGAGCCGGCCGAGCAGGTGCGTCCGCTCGAGTTCGCCGGGCACAAGCTCGGCATCACCATTTGCGAGGATATCTGGAACGACGAGGATTTTTGGCCGCATCGGCTTTACCGGCGCGACCCGGTCAAGGAGTTGATCGGTCAGGGTGCAGAGATCATCATCAATATATCGGCGTCGCCTTGGCACTTGGGCAAAGAACGGACACGCCTCGCTATGTTGAGGCGCGTGGCCGCCGACGAGCGCGTGCCGGTCGTGCAGGTCAACCTTGTCGGTGGGAACGACGAGCTGATATTCGACGGGCACAGCGTTGTGCTGAACTCTGCGGGTGAATTGGTCGCGCTTGGCAAGAGTTTCCAAGAAGACGTCATCGTTGCGGATACCGACGCGCCCGGCACGCGCGCGTCTATCGAGTGGCCATGCGCAGAATCCCAGCTGGTTGAAGCTTTGGCTCTCGGCTTGCGCGATTACGTGCGTAAGTGCGGTTTTAACTCGGTGCTCCTTGGCCTTTCAGGGGGAATAGACTCGGCTCTAACGGCGGCGTTGGCCGCGCGTGCGCTCGGGCCGGAGCAAGTGCTCGGCGTTGCAATGCCCGGTCCGTATTCGAGCGACGCCAGCTTGACCGATGCTCGGCAATTGGCTCAAAACCTAGGGGTGAGGTTCGAGGTGCTTCCGATCAATTCCGCATTTGACGCGTTAACGCGGGAACTTGCGGCAGTGTTCGCCGGCCGCGCCCCAGACGTGACCGAGGAAAATATTCAGTCGCGGTTGCGCGGGCTGATACTTATGGCGCTATCGAACAAGTTCGGTGCGCTCGTGCTGACTACAGGCAACAAGTCCGAGCTGGCGGTCGGGTACTGCACGCTCTACGGCGACATGTGCGGCGCGCTGGCAGTGATTGGTGATCTTTTCAAAACGCAGGTTTACAAACTCGCGCGCTGGATCAATGGCCAGCACCCGGTCATACCAGAAAACTGTTTTGTCAAACCGCCGAGTGCCGAGCTGCGCCCGAACCAAACCGACCAAGACACACTGCCGCCGTACGAAACGCTAGACGGTATCCTAGAGCTGTATCTGGAGCGGAACCTGTCCAAACAGGAGATCATCCAGCTCGGATACGACCCGCACACCGTTAGCGACGTGATCAACAAGGTCACATTTAGCGAGTTCAAGCGGCGGCAGGCCGCGCCCGTGCTCAAAGTGTCGCCGCGCGCCTTCGGCATGGGCCGGCGTATCCCCATTGCGCAACGGTTCCGAGCTGGACAACCGTGAACCGCTACAAAAGAATTAAAGCCGGGCAATGAAATTCTCGATTGTCACACCGAGCTTCCGCAACTCGCAATGGCTTAAACTTTGCATTGCGTCCGTGGCCGACCAACAGGGCGTCGAGCTCGAGCACATCGTCCAAGACGCAGGTTCAGATGATGGCACACTCGATTGGCTACCGCACGACCGGCGCGTACGCGCGTTCATCGAGAAAGACAACGGAATGTATGACGCCATCAACCGCGGCTGGCGACGCGCCACAGGCGAAATTTTGGCTTACCTGAACTGTGACGAGCAGTATCTGCCGGGCGCGCTCCAAGCTGTGGCTGAGTTCTTCCGCGCGCACCCGGACACCGACGTCGTGTTTGCCGATGTGGTGGTTGTGGACGGGCACGGCAGCTTCATCTGCTACCGCAAATCACTTGTGCCGTGGCCGCATGTGGTATGGGTATATTTCCCAATCCTGACATGTGCCACGTTCATTCACAGGCGCGTGCTCGACCAGCACGGCGTGTTCTTCGATACTCGCTGGCGCGACCTAGGCGATTTCTTCTGGGTTTATGAGATGATGCAGCGCAAGCTCAAGATGCGCGTGCTGAGGCACTTCACCTCCGTGTTCACTGACACGGGCGCGAATATGAATCTCGGCCCAAACGCGCAGCGCGAACGGCGCCTGAAAGACGAAATGACCCCGCGCTGGATTCTGCGCCTGCGCTGGCCTCTGGTCCAGTTGCATCGCGCGCGGCAAGTGCTGCGCGGCGTCTATTTCCAAAAACCGTTCAGCTACTCGATTTACACGCTCCAAAGCCCGGACCGCCGCGTAACGTTCCAGGTGGCCAAGCCCACTGGTATCTGGTGGACGCGACATTGAACCACTGACCTGAATCGAACAACTCGGCGTTGAATCCGTGATAGAGCACGAAAGGCCAATCGAGAGTGTACAGCCGACGGCGCTCAGCCGCTTGATCTCGGCTGTGTTTGATGCCTGGGCAAATGCGGGGGTGCACTTCCTCGTGCTCCGAAACTATGAAGGCCTGCCACAGACGACCACAAACGACATTGACGTGCTGGTTGCCAAACCGCATCTGGCGCTAGCTGAACAGGTGCTGGTCGCCACAGCAGCCGAACAAGATTTCTACCTTGTCAACCGCGCCGAGTTCGTACCTGTCTCAATGCATTTTGCCAATCCCGAGACTACCGAGCAGGTCCACTTCGATCTGTTCGTGGACTTGCGCTGGCACTGCTTCGAGTTCATCCGTGCCGAGGATTTCTTGAACCGGAAAGTGCAACGCGGAAATTTCTGGGTACCCCACCCTGCGGACGAAGCGTGCACGAACCTACTTGGGAACCTCATTTACAAAGGTCGCGTCAGGGAAAAATACAAACGCGGCGTGGTGGCTGCGCTGCGGGTCCATACCAACGCCGCGCGCGCACTGTTGGCAGAGTCGTACGGGGAGAAGCGCGCTCAAACGATCGTGCGGCTCGCAGCGCAGGAAAAATGGGCAGAACTTGAAGCAATGGCCAAACAATTACGCCGCGCACTGGTGCTGCGCCTGTTCACGCGCCGACCGGTTCAAACCATCCGCGCCGTTTGCGCGGACGCAGCGCGGTTACTCAGGCGCACGCTGCACCCGGCAGGGTTCATGGTGATAGTCCTCGGCCCGGACGGTTCTGGCAAGTCAACCATTGCGCCGGCAATTTTGCAAGGATTGACGGGCACATTCTATGCCGCCAAAAGTGTGCATTACCACTGGAAGCCCAAACTGCTACGACGTGCACGGCGCGACGCAGAACTAATAAGCACAGATCCGCACGGTAAGCCGCCACGCAATCTGCTGCTTTCACTTGTCTTCTTCGGCTTGCATTGGGCCGAGTTCGTGCTCGGCGCTGTGGCCAAAATTTACCCGGCTCTGTTCCGGGGTGGACTGGTGCTCGTCGAGCGGTACTACCACGACTTCTTCGTTGATCAAGCGCGTTACAGGCTGCGTGTGCCGAAACTTTTGGTCCGGCTCGGCCTGGTGTTTGTTAAAAAGCCAGATCTCGTGCTTGTGCTCGATGCGCCCGTCGAAACGCTGCGTGCTCGCAAACAGGAGGTCAGCCCAGGCGAGACCGAACGCCAGCGCAACGCATACTTGGAGCTGGCTAACCAAACGCCAAACGCCGTCGTACTGGATGCCAATCAGCCGGCTGAGCAGGTCGCAACCGAGGCAGTGCGCGTTGTCCTTGGCGCGCTGGCCGCGCGCGCGTACCGGAGGCTCCCAGCGCACCTGCGTAAGCTGTTTCCGGAAACCGGAACAGCCCCCACACAACCGCAAAATTCAGGGCAAACCGGAACCACGACTAGCCGCTAGGCATAGGTCTTATGAAAACGCCAAAGCGTACCAATATGGTCGTCTGCATCGACTCAACCATCGTTTGCACCGCAGTTTCCGCCGCGCAATGAAGCTGCTCAATCTAGGTTGTGGCGCACGCACATCCGCGCGCCCGGAAGTCATCAACATTGACTGGTCGCCATACCTGTGGCTTAAACGTAATCCTCTTTTGCGCCGAATCGCACCGCTACTGTTGCGTGGCGAGCAGCTTCAACGGTTCAAAAGTATTAGCCCGAACATAATGGTTCACGACCTGCGCAAGCCGCTGCCGTTCCCGAACGATTCGGTGGACGCCGTATATCATTCGCACGTGCTTGAACACTTGGACCGTGCCGCGGCCGAGCCGTTTCTGCTGGAAATCAAGCGTGTACTGCGCCCGGGCGGTATACACAGGGTTGTCGTGCCGGATTTCGAACTGCTCTGCAGAAATTACCTCAACCACATCGAGCGTGCTGAGGCCGACCCCGCCGAGGCCGAGCGGCACGAACAATACATCGCGGCCATCATTGAACAATCTGTGCGGCGCGAGGCGTTCAGCACGCGCAACTTACCGCCGGCGCGCAAATGGCTCATGAACAAAATCTTTGGCGACGCGCGCCGACGCGGCGAAACACACCAGTGGATGTACGACCGGATCAGCCTTGTGGCGCTGCTAACAAAACTCGGGTTCCGCGAACCCAGAATCTGCAGCTTCAACGTCAGTGCTATTCCAGACTGGAACAGCTACGGGCTGGACTCCAACCCCGACGGCACGCCGGCCAAAAAAAACTCGCTTTATGTCGAGGTGCTCAAGTAACGGAATCCAATTGCCACGCGCAGCCTGCGAAGCGACGCCGAAACAGCGTGCGCGGTCACATCCGGTATTTTTTGCGCGCTAGGGGCTGCGCACGCGACCGGTTCCCAATGCGCAACTGGTCCTGCAACTACACCAACGCCTACTAATGCATCAGCCTGTCCGCGTCCAGCTACTACCCTCAGGTAAAACGCTCGTAGTCGAACGCGACACGCCGCTGTTCGATGTACTCTTCGCTGAGGGTGTCGAGTTCCCATGCGGCGGGCGCGGCAGGTGTAAAGGCTGCAAAATCAAAGTCGAGTCCGGCACGCTACCAATCGCGCCTGAAGACGAGCAACGGTTCACACCGACCGAGCTGGCTCAGGGTTGGCGGCTCGCCTGCCGCGCAATTGCGGTTTCAGACATCACGATTGCACTGGCGCAATGGGAAATGCCCGTGTTAGCCGACGAGGCCGCACTCGAGTTTACGCCCAAGGACGGCTACGGCATAGCAATAGACCTTGGCACCACCACTGTGGCTGCTCAACTGTTGGACTTACGCACTGCCAAGGTGTTGGCCGTGCGCACTGATCTGAACGCGCAGGTGCGACACGGCGCAGACGTGATGAGCCGGGTCGAATTCGCTTGTGCCAGTGGCGCAGCCGAGCTGACGCAGTTGATCCGTGCGCAACTTGGCACCATGACGCGCGAACTGGTCGAATCGGGCGGTATTAGTGGCCATGTCAAGGATGTGGTGATCGTTGGGAACACGGTCATGCACCACTTGTTCTGTGGGCTCGACGTGGCGCCGCTCGCCTCGTACCCGTTCGAGTCCGCGGCAACCGGGTTGCAGACGTTTCGCGCAAGCGGCCTGGGGTGGGAACTCCCCGGCGACCCGATCGTGACGTTTTTGCCGTGTCTAGGTGGATTCGTCGGCAGCGATATTTTGGCCGGAATTCTGGCCGTGGGCATGCACAACTCGGACGCGCCGGTGGCGTTGATTGACCTTGGCACGAACGGCGAAGTGGTGGTGGGGAACCGCCATAAAATCGTTTGCGCATCAGCTGCTGCCGGCCCAGCCTTCGAAGGCGCGCGCATCGCTTGGGGCATGCGCGCCGCCACGGGCGCCATCGCAGAAGTGCATCTTGAGCAGGGCAAAGTCCGGTGTCACGTGCTGGGGAATGTCGCACCGCGCGGCATTTGCGGCAGCGGCCTCGTGGATGCAGTCGCGTGCGGACTCGAACTCGGCCTGATCAAGCCCGACGGGCGGCTCCAGAGTGCTGAGCGTTGGGAGCTGTGTCCGCCAGTGTACCTGACTCAATCCGACATCCGCCAGTTGCAACTCGCTAAGGCTGCAATCGCCGTCGGTCAATTGATCGTGGCCGAGCACTGGGGGACGGCGCCTGGCCAGCTCGAGCGCGTGTACCTAGCTGGTGCCTTCGGGAACTATGTACGGCGCAGCAGTGCTGTGCGCATCGGCTTGATCAAATCTGATCCGGACAAAATAGTGCCGGCGGGCAACACAGCACTGCGCGGGGCGAAGCTCGCACTGCTCGGGCCGCCGGATCAAGACTGGTCTTTCTCATGGCTCCGCGCCAGGACGACGCATATCGCGCTGAGCCAGCATCCACAGTTTCAGGAGCTTTTCGCGCAAGAAATGTCCTTCGGACCAATATCGCGCTGAATTGCGAGCTCTTGACATTAGCCTGCGAAAGCCTGATCCGGATGCGAGTTTTGGTGTCGGTGTTAGGTCACAGCCCTGCGGTGGTCGAAATCCAACCGCTGCGCGGCATAAAGCCGGCCAACGACCGTAAGGTGCGGCATTTAGAGCGGCCGCACTAAAGCCGGATATTTCACAGTCATTTCATCAAGCCCCCGGCTCCGGCCTGATGTTAGATAGCCGGGCTTGGGAAAGCGCGGTTTGACTGGCAGAAGCCTAGCCGCCGCTGCCTCCGCGTTTTTACAAACGTAGCTACTATGGTACTGGCGTAGCCGCTCGCGGGGAACGCGCGCCGGACACGGTTGCCTCCAGCAGGGTCGTTCTTGACCGGCTCGGGTCGTCCGCAGTGAGTCACGTCAGGCACAACAAGCCTGTTTGAGACTAGCACATTTCATTAGCACCCGGGCTTCAGCCAAGTGAAAATTGCCCAGATCAAAAACCGCAGAGCTGTTTCAGCAGCTCTAACATCGCTGCCAGAAGCCCCGAACAGGTTCAGGGCTGGGTAAATGAATGAACCACCGCTTCCTCCGGGCCAAAGCCCGTTGTTAACAGCAAACGCAGTTCAAAGCACGAAATATTCAGCTTGCAGGGCTGTTCGGCCCCGGCGCCGCAACAGCTCGCGCAATCCCACCCGCTATGGTTCGATAACCCACGGGGCTTTCACGCGGTAGAACCGCTGTGACTGAATGGTGGTGGTTACGTCGGTCTGGAAGTTCGTCGGGCCAATTACTTCCGGCCCGAGTTCGATCCATACCGGCGTATTGGTTCCAGTCGGAAATTCGGATGTAGCCTCCAATTGATAGTGCACGTTTGTCTGTGCCACCCACCGTATG